>JAFLEG010000121.1 GCA_017302195.1 Verrucomicrobiota bacterium | reverse complement strand
GCCGCGTCCGGTGCTCCACGCCGCGGTGGCCGCCGCCTCCGCGGCCCGGGCGCGCGGCAGGATTTCGTCCCGAAACGCCAGCGCCGCCCGCCGGGAGGCGGCAATCCGGGTCGTGAACCGGTACAGTTCCTCGTCGAGTTCGAGTTCCCGGCTGCGGGCGTCCAGCGTGACCGCCTGCAGCCGGGCCGCGTCGCGTTCGATGTCCTTGCGGTACCGGTCGCGATTGAACCAGGGCAGGTTCAGCGAGACGGTGAACATGCCCTGGCGAAACCCGCCGTCGCCGCCGTACTGCCAGCCCTCCACACCCACGCCGACGTCTGGACGCCGCTGCCGGCGGCTGACCACCAGACCGGCCTCGGCGGCATTGCGCTCGCGGTCCAGGATGCGCAGGCCGGGTTCGGCGATGCGGGCGAGCCGGACCAAGCGTTCCGAGTAGGCCACCAACGGCGCGGGTTCGGGAAGGGCGAAGGACGGCAGCGATGACTCGGGCGGGCGTCCCAGCCAGCGGTTGACCTGGGCGCGGGCGGCCTGAACGGCCTGTTCCGCGGACGCCAGTTCGCTGGTCCGGCGGGCCACCTCGCTTTGCAGCCGGAGGACGTCCACCGAGGCCCCCTCACCGGCGCCGTACCGCGCCACTGCCGCCGCCTCATTGGCCTGGAGCGCCTGCACATCCTCCCTTGCCAGCGTCGCGGTCCGTTCGGCGAGTGCCGAGGCGAACAGGGCGGCGGAGAGGTCGCGCCGGAAGCTCTGGACCAGCGCGGCGGAGCGGGCGAATTCCACCTCGGACTCGGCATCCGCGAGGCGGCGTCCGGCGGTCTCCTTGCCGAGGAAGGGGAGCTTCTGCTCCACGCCATAGACCAGGTTGCCCTGCTCGGCGGGGTTCATGCCCTCGGGGCTGTAAATGGCCCCGCCGACGCGCACCTCGGGATCGGCGAAGCGCCGCACCCCTTCGGCATTGAACCGCGAGGCCCGGCTGCGCTCCACCGCGGCGGCGAGCGCCGGATGATTGGTGCGCATCCGTTCGGTCCATTGGGTGACGGCCGCCGGGGTCAGCACCTCGGCCGGATCGGCGGCCAGCCCGTACCCCAGCAGCGCGCCGGTGATGAGGAGTCCCCAGCCCATCCTCCTAAAGCGGGACCTTGTCGCGGCACCATCGCGGATTGGGTGGACAGGATGACGGGGGGCAGAATGATGAAAACTGGAAGTCATAAGCGGACGGGAAACGACCTTGAACACCGCGGGACGGGATACCTGGATACACGGGACCGCCGTGGGTCTGCGGAGTGCAGAAATCCGGACAGCCGGGAACGGATCGCTCGCCGGCGATGGGCACACGATCTCCGCGGAGCGCGGAAGACTCAGATCAGGAGGATGGCCAGCCGGAGGTGGAGGGGCTGGTCACTGGAGGAACACCCGGAAGGTCCGGGATCTGCCGGGGCGCGGTCACGGACCGGCGCGGGAGGCAGTTGCCACAGCGCGTGGAGCAGCGCCGCAGGCGGAAGGGGCTGGATGGGTGAGGACGTTGGACCGGCGGGTGCCGCGGTGATCGGTGCGGGGCTCGCCGGCACCGCGGGGGCCTGCACGCAGCATCGTGCCGGACAGGCGGCTGCCGACGGGCGGCAGCAGGAACCCGAGACGGCCTCCTGGTGGCGACAGTCCACGATGCCCTCCGTCATGCCCGCGGTCATGCCCGCGGAGCCCGGTAAGCGACCGGCCAGCACTGCCGCAAGCAGCACGAGGCTCAGCAGCAGTCGTTCAAACGGCATGGAAGACTTAGCGCCCACAACCGTACGGAAGAAAACCCCCGGATGCGGTGCGTTCAAGCGCAATTTCAAAGGAGTGTTCAACCGGGGTTCCCTCCACGATCCCGCCCCGCCCAGTTCGCGCCGTGGCTCATGGAGAACCAAGGCTGCCCCGATACCGCCCGGTGATGGCCTGGATGTATCGCCGTGTTCCCGGAAAGGTGATGGCGTCGCGGAACGCCGCGCTGTTGGTGGCGGCAGGCCCCTTCATCCAGCGCAGCACGTTGCCGCGCCCGGCATTGTAGTCGGCGAGCGCGTAGGGCAGGGGGTCGTCGGCCTGGGGGTAGCGCCGGAGCAGCTTGGCCAGATAGTACGACCCGGCGAGGGTGTTGGTCACGGGATCCAGCGCCTGCGCATGTACGAATCCGGACACCTGGCTGGCGGCAGCCCATTCCAGGGCGGCGTCCTCCATCAGTTGCATCAGGCCGAGTTCGCCGGCGGAGCCCCGGGCGTCGGGATCAAACCGGCTTTCCTGCCAGATGACGGCTCGGACCAGTTCCGCCGGCACTCCGTAGCGCCGTGCGGCCTCCTGGATCGGCCTGTCGAAGCGATGCTCCGTGCGGTGGCGCCACACCGCCAGGGCGGACCCGTTGGCGGCGACCACCAGCACCAGGACGATCCACCGGGCCCATCGCATCGCCGGCGAGCGTCGGTCTCCGGACGGGAAATTCAATGGCGGAAGATTCCTGGAAAGGAAAAGGCGGCGCCGCTGTCGCGACGCCGCCGGAGGCAAAACGGGAGGACCCGTTATGGGGGACCTGGCTCAGTAGTCCATGCCGCCGCCGTGATGCGGATCGGCTGCCGGCTTCTCCTTCTTCTCCGGAATCTCGGTGATGAGGCATTCCGTGGTGAGGAGCAGGCCCGCGATGGAGCTCGCGTTCTGGAGGGCGCTGCGGGTGACCTTCTTCGGGTCCACCACGCCGGCCTTCACGAGATCCTCGTAGTCGCCGGTGGCGACGTTGTAGCCGTCGTTGCCCTTGCGCTTCTTGACCTCCTGGACGATGAGGCTGCCCTCGACGCCCGCGTTGCGCGCGAGCTCGCGGAGCGGGGCCTCGACCGCGCGGCGGACGATGTCCACGCCGATCTGCTCGTCGGCATCGCCCAGCTTGAGCGACTCGATCGCAGGCAGGGTGCGGAGCAGGGCCACGCCGCCGCCGGCGACGATGCCTTCCTCCACGGCCGCACGGGTGGCGTGCAGGGCGTCCTCGACGCGGGCCTTCTTCTCCTTCATCTCGGTCTCGGTCGCGGCGCCGACATGGATGACGGCCACGCCGCCCGCCAGCTTGGCGAGGCGCTCCTGGAGCTTCTCGCGGTCGTAGTCGCTGGTGGTCTCCTCGATCTGGCGGCGGATCTGGTTGACCCGGCCCTGGATCTCGGAGCTCTTGCCGTTGCCCTCGACGATGGTGGAGTTCTCCTTCTCGACCACCACGCTCTTGGCGCGTCCGAGGTCGGAGAGCTCGAGGTTCTCCAGCTTGATGCCGAGATCCTCGGTGATGCACTTGCCGCCGGTGAGGATCGCGATGTCCTCCAGCATGGCCTTGCGGCGGTCGCCGAAGCCGGGGGCCTTGACGGCACACACGTTGATCGTGCCGCGCAGCTTGTTCACCACCAGGGTGGCCAGGGCCTCGCCCTCGACCTCCTCGGCGATGATCAGCAGCGGCTTCCCGGTCTTGGCCACCTTCTCCAGCAGCGGGAGCAGGTCCTTGAGGGAGCTGATCTTCTTCTCATAGATCAGGATGTAGGCGTCCTCGAGCTTGACGAGCATCGTCTCCGCGTTGGTGACGAAGTACGGCGAGAGGTAGCCCTTGTCGAACTGCATGCCCTCGACGACATCAAGGGTGGTCTCGATGGACTTGGCCTCCTCGACCGTGATGGTGCCGTCCTTGCCCACCTTGTCCATGGCGTCGGCGATGATCTCGCCGATGGTGGTGTCCCAGTTGGCGGAGACGGTGGCGACCTGCTTGATCTCCTCCTTGTCCTTCACCTTCTTCGCGATCTTCGCGAGCTGGTCCACGGCGGCGTCCACGGCCTTCTGGATGCCGCGCTGGATGCCGATGGGGTTCGCGCCCGAGGTCACGAACTTCAGGCCTTCGCGGTAGATGGCCTCGGCGAGCACCGTGGCGGTGGTGGTGCCGTCGCCGGCGGAGTCGCTGGTCTTGCTGGCCACCTCACGCACCATCTGGGCGCCCATGTTCTCATAGGGATCGCTGAGCTCGATCTCCTTGGCGACGGTCACGCCGTCCTTGGTGACGGTCGGGGAGCCGAATTTCTTGTCGATGACCACGTTGCGGCCCTTGGGACCGAGGGTGGCCTTCACGGCCTTCGCGAGCTGCTCCACGCCCTTCAACAGGCGCTGGCGCGCGCTTTCATCAAATACGAGTTGCTTGGCTGCCATAGTTCTTCTGGTTTCGAGTTACAGGTTGAGAGTGAAATGCGGGTTCAGGCGACGACGCCGATCAGGTCGTCGGCGCTGAAGATCTTGTACTCCTTGCCATCAATCTTGATTTCGGTGCCGCCGTACTTGGAGACCAGCACGCGGTCGCCGACCTTAACCTCAAACGGCACCTTGTTGCCGTTGTCGTCGGTCTTGCCGGTTCCCAGCGCCCGGACGAGGCCTTCGGTGGGCTTCTCCTTGGCGGTGTCGGGAATGATGATCCCGCCCTTCTTGGTTTCCTTCTCTTCGACGAGTTCCACGAGAACGCGGTCGCCGAGGGGTTTCACATTGAGTGCCATACTGATTGTATCGCGATGTTGACTGGTTTTGTTAACGGGGAATTACCTCCCGCCGCACCCGCGGACGGGAAAAATTGTGCCCGGGTGCGGACGCCACGGCGCCGGCCCCGGTTCAGGAGTTTCAGGACTTCTTCTCGTCCACGACCTCCGCATCAATGATCGGGCCCTCTTCGGGCTTGCCTCCCGTGCCTGCGGCACCGGCGGAGGCCTGCGCGCCGGCGTCGGCGGGACCGCCTTCGGGTCCGGGACGGCCCTGGGTGTTCTTATACATCTCGGCCGTGGCCGCCTGGAGGCTTTCGTTGAGGGTGTCCAGCGCGGACCGGAGCGCGCCGGTATCGGACCCCTTCAAGGCCTCGCGCAAGGCCTGGGCGCCCGCCTCAATCTTGGCCCGCTCGCCGCCCAGCTTGTCGCCGCTGTCCTTGACGAGCTTCTCGGCGCGGTAGGCGGTGGTGTCCGCCTCGTTGCGCAGCTCCACCTCCTCCTTCCGCTTCTTGTCCTCGTCGGCATGGGCCTCGGCGTCGCGCCGCAGGCGCTCCACCTCGTCCTTGGACAATCCGCTGGAGGCGCTGATGACGATCTTCTGCTGCTTGCCCGTGCCCAGGTCCTTCGCGCTGACGTTCAGGATGCCGTTGGCATCAATGTCGAAGGTCACCTCGATCTGCGGCACGCCGCGCGGCGCCGGCGGAATGTCGGTGAGCTGGAACTTGCCCAGCGGCTTGTTGTCCCGGGCCATGGCCCGCTCGCCCTGGAGCACGTGGATTTCCACGCCGGGCTGGTTGTCGGACGCCGTCGAGAAGATTTCCGACTTTCGGGTCGGGATGGTGGTGTTGCGGTCAATGAGCTTGGTGAACACGCTGCCCATGGTCTCGATGCCAAGGGAGAGCGGGGTGACGTCGAGCAGGAGCACGTCCTTGACGTCGCCCTTGAGCACGCCGCCCTGGATCGCGGCGCCCACGGCCACCACCTCGTCGGGATTCACCCCCTGGTGCGGCGGCTTGCTGACCAGGGTGCGGGCGGTCTCAACCACCTTGGGCATGCGGGTCATGCCGCCCACCAGCACCAGCTCGTCAATCTGGTCCGGGGCGAGCCCCGCATCCTTCAGGCAGGCCCGGGTCGGGGTGATGGTCCGCTCGAACAGCGTGTCGCACAGTTGCTCCATCTTCGACCGGGTGAGGGTCTTCTGGATGTGCTTGGGACCGCTGGCGTCGGCGGTGATGAAGGGCAGGTTGATGTCGTATTGCTGGGAGGAACTGAGGGCGATCTTCGCCTTCTCGGCCTCCTCCTTGATGCGCTGCAGGGCGTCCGGCTGCTTGCGCAGGTCCATTCCGGAATCCCGTTTGAACTCGTCGAGCAGCCAGTCCATCAGCGTATTGTCCCAGTCGTCGCCTCCCAGGTGGGTGTCGCCGTTGGTGGCCTTCACCTCAAAGACGCCGTCGCCGATTTCCAGGACGCTGATGTCGAAGGTGCCGCCACCCAGGTCGTACACCGCGATCTTCTCGTCCTTTTTCTTGTCCAGGCCGTAGGCCAGCGAGGCGGCTGTGGGCTCGTTGATGATGCGCAGCACCTCCAGGCCGGCAATCCGGCCGGCATCCTTGGTGGCCTGGCGCTGGGCGTCGTTAAAGTAGGCCGGCACCGTGATCACCGCCTGCGTGATTGTCTCGCCCAGGCGGGTCTCGGCATCCGCCTTCAGCTTGGCGAGGATCATCGCGGAAACCTCCTGCGGACTGAACTGCCTGGCCTTGCCCTCGACCTCCACCTCAACGGCCACGTCGCCGTTGGCGGCCCGCACCACCTTGTAAGGCACCCGCTTCAGTTCCTCCTGCACCTCGTCGAAGCGGCGCCCCATGAAGCGCTTGATCGAATAGACCGTGTTGCGCGAATTGGTGATGGCCTGCCGCTTGGCCGCCTCGCCCACCAGCCGTTCGCCGTTCTTGGCGAATGCCACCACCGACGGGGTGGTACGGCGTCCCTCGGAATTCTCCAGCACCACCGGTTCGCCGCCCTCCATGACCGCCATGCAGGAATTCGTCGTCCCCAGATCGATCCCTAGAATCTTTGCCATAAAGTCGAATAGAGTGCTGCAATCCGGATGCCGTCCCTTGCCCAAGTGGTTGAATTGGCGGATTTCCCAGCGAATCCCGAGTTCTTTTTCCAACTCCTGTGGAGTCCAGTTCTGAAAACTGTGCCACAATTTGTCGCGTTTGGCTCACTCTTCCCGCGGGCTGGCGCAGTGGGCCGTGTCTGGAGCGGGGCCGACGTCGGCCCCGTTTGGGAGCGCCTCACACGAAGGCCGCAGAGGACGCAACGCGCCGGTGGGATGCGTCAACTCCGGGCGTGCATCCGCTCGCAGGATGGCCTACATCGCTCGGCAGATCCTCAAATACATCATCAAACTATGAGTCTGCGCATTGCCGTCGTGGGCGTCGGTCGCATGGGTGCCAACATGGCCCGTCGCCTCGTTGAACGTGGGTTTTCAGTGTCCGCAGTCTTCGACTCCCGCCCCGGGGTGGCGGCGGAGCTGGCGGCGGAGCTGGGGTGCCTCAGTGCCGGGACACTGGCGGATGTCACGGCCGCCGCGGACATCGTGCTGACCGTGGTCACGGATGATCGGGCCATGGAGCGCATCTTTTCGCGCAAAGGGGACAGTCTGCTGAAGGGTGCCCAGGGCCGCCTCTTCATCAATTGCGCGACGGTGAGTCCGGCGATTCATCGGGAGGTGCTGAAGCGGGCGCGCAAGGCGGGGGCCGAGAGCCTGGAGGCCTGCATGGCGTCCAGCATCACCCAGGCCCGCAGCGGCACGCTGTACCTGATGGTGGGCGGCGAGCGCGCGGTCTTTGACCGCGTGCAGCCGCTGCTGCGTTCGCTTTCCGATGGCGGCAAGCTGCTGCGTTACATCGGTCCTGCCGGCACCGCCGCCCAGGTCAAGGCGCTGGTGAACATGGTGATGAACATCAACACCGCGGGACTGGCGGAAGGTCTGGGGCTGGGCGCCGCGCTGGGGCTCGACCTGAAGATGCTCATGGAGGTGTTTTCGCAGACCGGCGCCAACAGCCGCGTGCTGGCCACCGACGGCGAGGACATGGTCAACCGCGAGCATTCCTGCTTTTTCAGCGCCGCCCACGCCGCCAAGGACAGCGGCATCGCGCTCGACCTGGCCCGCAAGGCGCGCCTGAAGACTCCGCTGGCGTCGGCGGCCCTGGGACAGTTCCGCCGGATGGTGTCCGCAGGCCTGGGCGACCTCGACAAGTCCGGCGTGGCGGAGTTGACCTTCAAGGGACGGGGTCCCAAGCCCCGCCGGCGCGGACGCAGATCCACCGGTCGCTGACCGGCGCCTCCTGCGGGGCGGGGGTCTCGCCCTGCGTGTGGACCTCTCGGGAGCCTCTGGACTTTTGCCGCCGCCGCTGGTACCTCAACGCTCTCCGGGCGCTACCAACCATTGAATCCCGGAGTTGGACACGAGAGACATGAACTACTTTCCGAATGCCCTGCTGCTTGCGGGCGCGCTGGCCGGCACGGCTCTGGCGCAGGCTCCGCAGGTCACCTCCGCTCCACGTCCCGGGGCTCCGGCACCCGTGGATATCTCCGCCCTGGATGCCAAATTCAAGAGTCCGGCCGAGAAGAACAGCTATGCCATCGGCGTCATGATCGCCAATGACATGCTCCGCAACCTCAAGCGGGGCGGTTACGAGGCCGATCCCGCGGTCGTGGCGCGCGCCTTCGCCGATGCATTCACCACCACCAATGCGATCCTGACCACGGCCGAGGCCGAAGCGGTGGTCCGGGCATACAGCACCGACCTGCGCGCCAAGGCGGAGGAGAAGCGCAAGGCGGAGGGCGAGAAGAACAAGGCGGAGGGCGAGAAGTTTCTGGCGGAGAACAAGGACAAGGACGGCGTGATCACGCTGCCCAGCGGTCTCCAGTACAAGGTGATCACCGCCGGCACCGGTCCCAAGCCCTCGACCAACGACACCGTGGTGACCCACTACAAGGGCACGCTGCTCGATGGCACGGAGTTCGACAGTTCGATCAGCCGCGGCCAGCCGGCCACCTTCGGGGTGACGCGGGTGATCAAGGGCTGGACCGAGGCCCTGCAACTCATGCCCGTCGGCTCCAAGTGGCAGTTGTTCATCCCGGGGGACCTCGCGTATGGCGCGGCCGGATCGCCGCCGAAGATCGGGCCGAATGCGGTGCTGACCTTCGACATCGAGCTGCTGGAGATCAAGCCGCCCGCCGCACCGACGGCCGCTCCGGCAGCCGCCACGGCCACGGCCGTCACCAGCGACATCATCAAGGTGCCCAGCAAGGCCGAGCTGGAGAAGGGCGCCAAGATCGAGGTCATCAAGAAGGAGGACGTCGAGAAGCTCCAGCAGGAGGCCCAGAAGGCGGCGCCTCCCAAGTAAGTCCCCCGTACGGCTCCCCTCGAAATCACTTCACGGCTCCGGAGTTCCCGGAGCCGTTTTTGTTGGGAGCGCCGTTGCCCTGGTCCGGACTCCCGGGGAGAATGCCACCGGCCTTCATCGCCGCATGTCCGCCTACGACGCCTATTGCCGCTCCCTGCGCGATCAACTGGATCGCATCGCCTCCGGCCAGCGCCCCTCCATTGAGCAGGCTGCCGGATGGATCGAGGAGGCCTTCGGACGGGGCCGGTTCCTGTGGACCTTTGGCACCGGACATTCCCACCTGCTGGCCCTGGAGATGTTTTATCGGGCCGGCGGGC
>JAFLEG010000120.1 GCA_017302195.1 Verrucomicrobiota bacterium | reverse complement strand
GGTTCTTCTCCTGACCGTAGAGCTTGCCCCACAGCGTGCGGACATCCACCGGCCCCTTGAGCAGCCAGGCGGCCTTCCACAGGTGGGATTCGAGCCGAGAAAGAGTGACCGCTTCGGAGGGCATGGCACTAAAGAGAGTGGAAGTACCTCTTCACCTTGGCGGCCATGAGCCTCCTGCGTTCCACCAGGAATCCTTCGTAGTCGAGTCCGCCAGCAATCATGGACTCAGGGAGGCAGTTCATGGCGAGGTTCGCCCTGAGTTCGTCGAGATCGGTGATGCCGCCATATCGTTTGGGACCGCCGTGGCACTGCTCAACCAACTGCTTGAAGTAGATTTCAGGGGCCTTGTCCCCGATGGCGATGTTGATCTCGGATTGTGCCAGCGCGTAGTTGGCAATTTGGTTGTAGCGCCCCTTGGACATGCCCTGGCCCTTGAGATGGTTGCGGGGGAACAGGTGATGAACGTCGCACTTGTTGAGGATCAGGTCACGTACCGTGATGTCGCGGGAGAGGAAGCCCTTGTCCCCAAGTTTGACCTGAGCCGCCTGAAAGACGCGGAAATAGGGACTGGTCGAACTGGAGGTGTTCATTTCCTGCGGCAGCAACGCATCCCAGTAGGCATCGGACAGTTCACCGGCGAAAGTGGCCGGACCGAAGACGCTGAACCCCTGTTCGTGCATCTGACGGATGTCGAAGTCGAAGGTGCTTTCCGGTGAGCCTGAGTAGCGGCCCGTGAGTGCAGACATTACAAACCAGCGACGAACGGCGGATTCGATGTCGGCTGGTGGCATTCCCTGACCGCGGAGGGTGAGGTAGAGGATGTAGGCGAAGTTCAGCGCGTTCTGGGAGCCGATGAGCGAGGCGTCCACGAAGCCCGCCGAGCGGATGATCATGACGAAACGCTTGAAGTGCGTCTCGTTGATGAAGCTCAAGACCCCCTGCTTCAGTCTGGCGAAGGAAGCTTCGGCAATGCTCTCTTCGAACTGCTTGGTCTCGAAATTCCGGCCTGAGAGCAGGGCAACGAGGTCCTCCAGCTTCCCACGCTTGAATTCCGAAGTGAATGCGACCCGCAGCATGTCGGTGTAGGACGGATCGTAGATGTCGTCATTCTCATTCCGGATCCAGGCCATCTGCTGGAAGAACTCGGTGCCCGCAAAGGCGGGATCGTTTTCCCTGATCTTGCCGTAGAATTCCGGCGCGACGGCGAGATGGCAAAAGTAGTCGATGGCCTTGCGCAGCGTGTTGCCCCCGAACGTTTCGTTGCTGGCGATCTTCGACATGGCGAAGTCTGCCTGGCTCAGCTCCGCCCCCGCCGAATTCACCCGGATGAAGATTTCCGTCACCGTCTCAATGTCGAGGTCCCCATCGAGTTCAATGACACCGACATGGTTGTTCGTGATCTTCCGTAGCTTCTCGATGATCTGGAAGACGGCGTCCTGCTGCGTCCCGGGGTTACGGTCGCAGTAGGCGTTGACGAGTCCGAAGAGGCTGGCTCCTGGGGTAAAAACCTCGGATACATCCGGTATCCACGTCGGATTCTTGGCGGTGGCGGCGTTGAGGACGTCGAATCGTTGTTCCAGCGGATTGAAGGCAATGCGAATCCGGACCTTCTCGTAGTCCTTGGTGACGACTTGCTGCCCAAGCAGTGCGGCCATGAGAGCCGTTACCCGTTGTTGTCCGTCGATCAGCACCCGTTTGCCGGCGGCGGGTGAGCCGTCCTTCAGCTTCACTGTTGGATTGCGCCAGGCGATGAGGTAGCCGACGGGGTAGCCGCGATAGAGAGAATCGAGGAGGTTTCGGACTTTGGTCGCTTCCCAGACAAAGGGACGTTGAATCTCGGGAATCGCGATTTCTCCGGACTTCACCCACGTCAGGAGAGTCTCAATCGGGTGAGGAGTGACCGTGTACCGTTGGGTGGCCATGGTGACGAATACTCAGTGGGGAAGCGCAACCCGCGATCCGAGTGCCGCGGTCAATGCCTTGGCGTGGCGGTTCCCGCGATTATTGGTGGCACTGTTCGGGCCCAGGGTTTGGTTGGCGAAGGTCGTCATGGGGTCTTCGTCGTATCGAAATCAGCCTAAATTCATGGCGTGCCTGCCGCACGACAAATCCATGGTGCGGAGGTGATTGCAGGATTCCAGCGAGCGGACATGCATCGGTAGTTTTGATGGATATCCTGACGCTGGTTTTCGGCCGGAGACAAGCGGCTACGACGAATCCTTCCGGGATTGGGGTGGCGACGAAGCTCCCCGGGTTGGGACCCACGGTCGGAGCTACGTCACTGCCTCAGACGCACTGTGTGAGAAACTGTGTGAGAAAAGCGGTCGCGAGCCGTGCCAGAGCCCCTGAAAGCACTGTGGGAGTGCTTGCATTTTTGGGGCGTTTTGGGCCCAATTTGCTCAGGAAAACTGTTCTCTGACGGACGAGTCCTACCTCTGGAGCCAGCGTTTTCGGTAGGGAAGGGTGCTTCCGTTGCCCCTTATTCCAATCCCAGGCCATCGCATCACCAGAGGTGCAGGGTATCGAGCACCGCGCGGGTCCTGGGGACTTCGTGGGTGCGGAAGAGGTCGGTCTTCCCCAGGGCGGCGAGGACGGCGAAGAAGGGTTCCGCGCATCGGACCTCCTCCCCGAAGCGCTCAAAGGCATGGGGCAGGGCGTGACAGACCGGCCATCCCAGCGTGCGCAGGCGGAAGGTGTTCAGGAAGACCTGCATCTGGTGCCGGATGCGTTTTGAGGAGTCCTGGAGGTTGCGGTAGTAGAATCCAAGACCCGGATCCACCCAGAGGCGTCGGACCCCCTGGGCCATGGCCTCGTCCACCTGGCGGGCGAAGCCTTCCCGCAGGTTGGCGACGGCGTCGGGACCGAACTCCAGATCGCCCACGGCCCGCACATGCGCGCCCTGCACATGGCACAGAATCACGGCGGCGTCGTGGTCGGCGACCATCCGGTACATTTCGGCGGAGCGCTCGTTGCCGGTGAGATTCAGGATCCGGGCGCCGGCTTCCAGGCAGGCCCGGGTGACAGCCGGGTGATAGGTCTCCACCGACACCAGGCATCCCGCGCCGGACAGTTCACGCACCACCGGCAGGAGTTGCGAGGTCTGCAGGGCGGCATCGGCGCGGGCCGCGTGGGCAAGCGTGGACTCGGCGCCAATGTCGAGAATGGCGGCCCCCTGTGCGGTCAGGACGTGTCCGCGACGGATCGCGGCATCGGCGTCCAGGCAGACGGACTCCCGGTACCAGGAATCGGCGGAAAGGTTGATGACCCCCATGAGGCTCGGAGGGGCGCTGCCGCCGAATCGGCGGGAGCCGAGGGTGAACTCGGCGACCGCGGCCGGGAGGCTGTCCGCATGGTCCCGGGCGAGCGCGGCCAGGTGTTCGAGGGACAGCATGGATGGGGAAGGAATCCGGGAGTGCGGGGGGCGGCTTCAGTTGGCGCTCTGGCGCAGGAGGTCGAGGGCGGCGGAGAATTCGCCCAGGGTCTCGCAGACGGTGGCATGCGCTTCGCCCAGGGCTTCCCGATAGCCGCTGACCGCCCGTCCGCCCGCCACCAGCCGGCAGCCCGGGGGCAGCAGCCGCCGCAGCCGCCGCAGTTCACCGGGCAGGGCGGGGTCGTCAGCCGGGTGGACAATGCTCAAGGCGACCACCCGCGCATCACGATGTCCCGCCGCGGCCGCGATCTCTTCGGCAGGGAGGGAGGCCCCCAGGTACACCACGCGCCATCCCTGGTTGCCCGCCACCGCCGCGGCCAGTGCCGCCCCGATTTCGTGGATCTGGCCCGCTGGCGTCGTCGCCAGAATCACCGGCGCCGCCGCGTGCAGGGCCATCGGACGCGACGCGTTCGCCAGAAATGTCCGGATGACCGCGGAGGCCAGATGCTCGTGGGCCACCTTCAGCCGCCCTTCCTGCCAGTCGTCTCCAATGCGCTGGACCAGCGGGGCCACCACCTGGGCGAGCAGTGCTCCCTGTCCCAGAGACACGGCTCCTTCCTCCAGAACCTGCTCCAGCCGGGCGCCGTCCAATCGGAACACCGCCTCATGGGCGGCCGCAATCAGGTCGGGTGCCGACCGGGCCGGGGCCAATTCAGGAATCCGCAGCCGGGTGGGTTCCGCGGATGCCCTGGGAGTGCTGTTCAAGAGCGCACGCAATTGGTCCTCTGGAAGGTGGGTGACATTCCGGATCGGATGTCCGGCTTCCGTGGCCTGCCGGAGCAGGGTGAGCCGCTGGACATCCGATTCGCTGTACACCCGCTGGTTTCCCCCGGTGCGGTCCGGGTGCACGGTGCCATAGCGCTTTTCCCACACCCGGATCACATGCGGACTCAGCCCCGTCCGGAGTGCCACTACGCGGATGGAGTGTCGCAGTGTCGGCTTGGACATTGGGGCGAAACTAGTCAGGAATTGGACAAACTCAACTGAAACCTCGACGAGGAGAACTCAGTGGAGTCGCAAGTGGTTGAATCCAAATCGCGCGACGGATCGCTTCAGAGGCAGTGGTTGTCTCATGCGTTAATAGACAAAACATGAACAATACATTGACAAAATTTCCAAACTGCCCAAATCTGCAGCCGTTGCAAAAAGCCATTGCCTCACAACGCCCCAAAAATTTCTCCAGCCGCCGCGCTCCATGAACACCGCGATTCCTTCCCTGCAACCACGGAAACTCCCCTCCCGACGCACGATCGCGGTGAAGGAATCACACCGAAAGTCTCTCAGGGTGGCAGCCCCCGCGGCGGTGGCATTCACCGCTGTGGAACCTCGGGTGGAGATCGCGCGCACTCCGGTGCCGCCGGTGGTTCCGGCTTCGGTACCCTACGAATCCAAGTCTGCCCTCAGTCTGTACATGCGCGAAGCGGTGGAGGTCCCGCTGCTCACCATCGAGGAGGAGAATGCACTGGCGGCCCGCATCAAACGGGGGGACATGGAGGCCCGCGAACACATGATTCGGGCCAATTTGCGCCTGGTGGTGAAGATCGCCCGGGACTACGACGGATTCGGACTGCCCCTGCTGGACCTCATCAACGAGGGCAACATCGGCCTGATGAAGGGGGTAGAGCGCTTTGATCCCGCCAAGGGTGGCAAGCTTTCCACCTACGCCTCGTGGTGGATCAAGCAGTCCATCAAGCGGGCATTGGCCAACCAGTCCAAGACCATCCGGCTGCCCGTGCATCTGGTGGACAAGGTGACCCGGATGAAGCGCGTGGCTCATCAGTTGCAGGATCTGCTGGGCCGGGAGGCGACGGATGAGGAACTGGCTGAGGAAATGGAGGTGCCGGTGAAGAAAATCCGCTTCTGGCAACGGGCTGCCCAGAAGACGGCGTCACTGGATGCCCCGCTTGGGGATGATGAGTCCAGCCGCCTCGCCGACGTGGTGCCGGATGGGGAGGCCAGGGATCCCTATGGACGTCTGGAGGAGAAGACCACCCACCGGATGGTCGGCCAGTTCCTGGGCATTCTCGACTCCCGGGAGCTGAGCATCCTCCGCCAGCGCTTTGGCCTGGATGGACACAAGGAGAAGACCCTGGACGAGATCGGCCGCGGATTCGGCGTGACCCGGGAGCGGATCCGCCAGCTTCAAAACATCGCGCTGGCCAAGCTTCGGGAACGGATTGAGCAGCACGAGGCGGTCCGCGCACCGGCCGGCGAAGGCATGCCCTGGGAGCCGGCTGCCCTTGCGGTCCTGTGACCTGCCGGGGGTGTGGCCTGGGACCGTGCATGCGAAATTGAGTGGGTGGCGGCAGATGCGCATTGCCAACCGGGGGCCCTTTTGGATACAGGAACCGCGTTCCAGCTTATGGCGAACGCTTATCACGCATCCATTGAAGGCGCCCAGCATGGCGGCAAGTCCCTTGAGCAGTTTCTTGACTATGCCAAGTCCAACGGGGCTTCGGGGGCGCAGCCCAGCAACTACATGCTGGGGGATGGCAAAGGCGGCTTTCGCAAGGTGAAGGAGATCCGCGCCGCCTTTGAGGATCGCGGCATGCGATTGGACGGCATCAGCGCCCACTGTCCCTTCTGGGTGCACACCTCGGCGTGGACCGGCACCAAGTCGGGCAATCCGTTCATCGCCCCCGAGGTGGCCAAACTGTCTCCGGACAAGATCGAGGCCTGGCATGAGAAGTATCTGCTGAAGCTCATGGATCTGGCGTCGGAGCTGGGGGTGAAGAGCCTGCCGATGTTCTGGGGGGTGGCTTTCGGGTGGGAGGTGGCTTCGGGCTACCCCTGGGGTTTCTGGCAGGGCTCGGGATTTGATCTGGTGAAGGAGGGCCAGGAGCGTTTCGTGAAGAAGACCGCCAAGCTTCGCAAGGCGGCCAATGAACATGGCATCAAGCTCTGCCACGAGATTCACCCCGGCACGGGCGCCATGTGCGCCGACGATTTTCTCACCCTGGTGCGGATCTGTGACAATGATCCGTGTCTGGCGGTCAATGCCGACCCGTCGCATTGCTGGGAAGGGGAGACGTGGGAGAGCCGCTTCCTGAAGGTGGGGCCGTACATTTATGCGGCGCATGTGAAGAATTTCGTGATCCGTCCGGGATTCCCTCTCCGGGCCATGGAGGGCTCCTGGCCGAAGCGGGCGATGCAGTTCACCGATCTGCCGAGCGGTGATCTCAACATGCAGCGCTATGTGGAGCTTCTGCTGCACGTCGGGTACCGGGACCGCTACTGCAAGCTCCATCGGTGCCTCACGGCCCCGCTGGTCGTGGAGGCCGAGTCGGCGCACAAGGATCTCGACTACTGCAGCGCCAATGGCATCCGGTACACCGCCGACCACCTCTGCTGGCCGGCCGCTGCCGGCAGCTTTGAAGACGGCATGGGCGCGTAGGGACTGCGTTCGAGGTCCGATCGGATCGGTCCGTGCGAGGAGCTGCCGGAGGTGGAACGCCGGAACCTGCTTCAGGTAGGCATTGTGCCATGAAGACAATCCATCGCACCGACGGTCCTTCCCTTGACGCCTGAGGGGATTCTCCGTTACTTGCGGATCACGCCGTATGCCGACGTACGAGTATCATTGCCAGAAATGTGCCGCCCAGTTTGAGGTCCAGCAATCCATGGCCTCCGCACCGCTCACGGTCTGTCCCAAGGAGCTGTGTGCCCGGAAGCCCTGGGGGCGTGGCAAGGTGAAGCGAGGCATCGGCGGCGGCGCCGGATTGATCTTCAAGGGCAGCGGATTCTACATCACCGACTACCGCAGCGAGGGCTACAAGTCCGCCGCCAAGAGCGATTCCGAGGCGTCCAAGCCCAAGACGGACTCCAAGCCGGCCGAGTCGAAGCCGGCCCCCAAGACACCGACCAAACCCGCGGCGGCTTCCGCCGCTTCCGGGACGGGATCATGAGGCTCGGGGGAGGGGCCGCCGCCCTGCGTGGGTGGTGTCTGGTTGGCGGTCTGCTCGGAGTCGCTGTTTCGGCCCAGCCCCTCCCGCTGCCCACCGCCGTCACCGCGCGCAGCGTGAGCGGACAGTTCGTCGTCCAGGGACGCGGGAACATGCTTCCAGCTCCGGCATCCGAGGTGCGGCGCGTGGGGACGAACCAGACCATCACCCTCCGGCCGGACCTGTTGGTGGTGACTGCGGAACGGACGAAACGGGGCCTGGAAGAGCTCCTGGACGCCAATGATCCGTGGCGCGGTGCGGTGCATCTACAGATTCAGGAGACCCCGGCGGTCGCCGAGCCCCTGGCAGTTCAAACCCGCTGGTTTCGCGACGGATGGCAGTTCGCGGTGGCCCTGCCCGAGACGGTGGAATGGGAGCGGTTGGTCCGAACCCTGGTGGAGGTATCCCTGCTGGAACGGGCCAATCGCGCCAATGCCACAGCGGAATGCGCCCTGGTGCCGCTGTGGTTCACCACCGGACTTCACGAACTGCTCCTGGCAGGCGCGGGGCGTGATCTGGTCACGGAATCCGGGACCCTGATCAACCGCTCGGAGCGGCGTCCCGATCCGCTCCGGTTGGTGCGGGCCCAACTGGCCGGGCGTGAGCCCATGACCTTTGGCGAGTTCAGCCTGCTGGGGCGGGACGATCTGTCCGATCCCGCGCGATTCCGAGCCTATCAGGCCAGCGCGACGCTGTTCGTGCATGAATGGCTGCGGGATCCCGGCGGTCGTACCGCGGCGGCGGCGTTTCTCCGGCGCTTGCCGGAGAATCTGAACTGGCAGACCACGTTCCTCCAGGTGAACGGAGACCGCTTTCCAAGCCTGCTGGATGTGGAAAAGTGGTGGGCCGTGGCCTCGGCGGAGGCGCTGGCCAGCGACGCCAGCCAGCGCTGGTCCCGGGAGCGGGTGCTGGACCGTCTGGCCGAGCTGCTCACGGAGACGGCGGACGTCCAGCCGAACACCAACAGTCCGGCCATCCGGAAGACTCTGCCGTTGCGTGAGCTCATCGTGACCTGGGATTTCGACTCCCAGCGGGAGATGCTGTTGCGAAAGGTGTCCCAACTGCGCGCCCTGGGGCTCCGTTCCCCGCCCACGATTGCACCGCTGGTGGGAGATTCAGCCCGGGTGCTGGAGGAATACGTCGCGCTGCGTTCGGGGGCGACCAGGCCGGCGGTCTCGAAGTCCGGTGCGGAGGTGCGTGGTCCGATGGTGGCGGAGTCTGCGGCGAGGCGGTTGGCCGGACTGGAGGCCCGGCTGGAGGCCGAACGCCAGGTGCGGTTGCCGGAGCCCGTGGTTCCCAATGACCCGGCGCGCGTGGTGGCGCCTCCGGGCCGTCCGCCGTCCGCCGTTACAGGGATCCCTGCATCTGGCGGCTGATGCGCGCGCTCAGTTCGGCGGCGGCGTGATAGCCCATGCCGCGCAGCTTGGTCTGGAACGCGGCGACTTCAATCAGACTGGCGAGATCGCGGCCGGGACGCACCGGGATCACGATGTGCGGGATGGCATGGCCGAGCAGCGTGACATGGGCCTGGTCCAGACCCAGACGGTCCACCTCGGCGGCTTCCTCCCAGCGCCTGAGGGAGACCACCAGGTCCACCCGCTTGTCCTGCCGGATGGACCCCACGCCGAACATCGCCGCCACGTCAATCAGTCCGATGCCGCGGACCTCCATGAGATTTCGGCCCAGATCCTTGGCCGTGCCCATCAGCTTGGAGCCGTCCTGAACCCACAGGCAGACCACGTCGTCCGCCACCAGGCTGTGGCCCCGTTCAAGCAATCCGACGATGGCCTCGCTTTTGCCGATGCCGCTTTCGCCCTCGATCATCACGCCGATGCCCCGGATGTCCACCATGCCGCCATGCATCTGCGTCCGGGGCGCGAACAGGTTGTCCAGCGCGATGGTCGCCCGGCTGATGTACTTCATCGTGATCAGCG
>JAFLEG010000012.1:3010-17869 GCA_017302195.1 Verrucomicrobiota bacterium | reverse complement strand
CGCCGGCCTCATCGGCGTCAGCACCGCCCCCGGCCTCGCCCCGCTGTTTCCCGGGGCCTTCTATCATCTGGTCGGTCCGGAAACGCCCGCCGGGATCTCGCCGGCGGTGGCGTGTCCGGCGGTACACCACCGGACGCCGGAGGACCGCCAGCAGTACCAGATCGTCCAGAGCATCCGCACCCTGTCCCTCCTGCCCGAGACGCATCCGGAGAAGCGCACCGGCGGACGGTTCCACTTCCGCACCCCGGCCGAGCTGTCCACGGCCTGCCGGGACCATCCGGAATGGCTCGACCACACCCGGGAGATTGCGGAGCGCTGCGCCTCCTTCGAGTTCCCCTTCGGCCCGCCCCAGTTCCCGGAGTTCGTGCCGCCCGATGGCACCTCGCCGGATGTGTTTCTGCACCGGCTGGTTCGCGAGGGACTGGCGCGCCGGTACGGTGCGCGGGCCACGGTCCACTCGGCCCAGGTGGAGGAGGAACTGCGCATCATCGGCGCCGTGGGCTACGAGGGGTACTTCCTCCTCACCTGGGAGCTGCTTCAGGACTGCCGCCGGCTGGGCATCCCCTGGATCACCCGCGGATCGGCCGCGGACTCGCTGGTCTGCTACTGCCTGGGGATTTCCGACGTCTGTCCCATCCGCTTTGATCTCTACTTCAAGCGCTTCCTGAACCCCGAGCGCATGGCGCTGCACAAGCTCCCCGATGTGGACATTGATTTCCCGCACGACCGGAAGGACGACGTGGTGCGGCTGCTCTTTGAGCGGCACGGTCCCCGCCACTGCGCCGTCGTGGGGGGCTTCTCCACCTTCCAGGCCCGGAGCGCCTTCGGGGAGGTGGCCAAGGTCCTGGGACTGGCCGAGCGGGAGGTGCGCCGCTTCACCGAGCATTTCCCGTGGGGCTTCGGCGGCGGCTGGGTCCCGGACGCCCCCGCCCCCAAGGCCGGGGACGGTCTGATCGAACTGCTGCGCGGACGGCCCGAGACCCGGGACCTGCCCTTCGAGGAGGAGCCCTACCGCACCGCCCTGCAGGTGGCGGCGTTCCTCGACGGGGCGCCCCGGCATCCGAAGATGCACCCCTGCGGCGTGGTGCTCTCCCGTCAGCCGATGCACCAGCTCACGCCCACCTTCCGCTCCAACAAGGGACTGCCCACCACCCATCTCGACATGGATGCGGTGGAGGCGGTCGGACTGGTGAAGATGGACATTCTCGCCCAGGGCGGGCTGGCGGTGATGCGGGACGCCACCGAATCCCTGCGGCGGCGCGGCGTGAGCGTGGACCTGGGCGGCCTCGAACCCTGGGAGGATCCCCAGGTCTGGGAGATGATCTCCAGCGGCGGGGCCCGGGCGGTGCATCACATCGAGTCCCCGGCCATGACCACCCTGCACCGCATGACCCAGGTCCGGGAGATTGACGGACTGGTCGCCATCGTGTCCGTGATCCGACCCGGGGCGGCCAACGAGTCCAAGAAGCTGTCCTTCACCCGGCGGTACCAGGGGCTGGAACCGGTGAGCTACCCCGATCCCTCACTGGAGGCCTGCCTGCGCAGCACCTACGGGCTGGTGGTGTACGAGGAGCACATCCTCCAGATCTCGGAGGCCTTTGCCGGCATGAGCGCCGGCCGGGCGGACGTCCTGCGCCGGGCGCTGGTGAAGCAGAAGCGCGCCGTGGTGGAGGAGATCGGCAGGGAGTTTGCCGACAGCGCCCGGCGGCGGGGGCACGGCGAGACGCGCATCGCCGAGGTCTGGGAACTGGTGACCGGCTTCTCCGGCTACGCCTTCAACAAGGCCCACTCCACGGCCTACGGGGTGGAGGCCTACCAGGCGGCCTGGCTGAAGCGCTACCATCCGGCCGAGTTCATGGCGGGGGTGCTCACCCACGGCAAGGGCTTCTACCATCCGCTGGTCTATGTGCTCGAATGCCACCGGCTGGGCCTGCGGCTCCTGCCGCCGTCGGTGAATGCGCCCGGTCCGGCCTTCGTGCCCTGCGGCGACACCGTCCGCGTCCCGGCGACCGCCATGAAGGGGCTCACCGGACGCACCCGGGACCGCCTGCTCGCCGCCGTGGCCGCGGGTCCCTTCCGCTCCCTGGGCGACTTCCATGCCCGGGTGGGTCCCTCCGCCGAGGAGTTCGAGAACCTGATCCGCATCGGGGCCCTGGACGAGTTTGGGGAACCGCGCTCCCGGCAGTTCTGGCAGGCCCAGCACCTGTTGCGGACCTTCCCCGCCGGGGGATCGGCAGCGCAGGGCTGGCTGCTGCCCCCTCCGGAACCGACCCATCTGGAGGGCCTCCCGGCCTCGGAACCCACGCGGCTGGACCGCCTCCATGTCGAGACCGAGCTGCTCGGCTTTGCCGTGAGCGGCCATCCCCTGGAACTCTTCCCCGACATCGCCTGGGACACCTACTGCCCGGTGGCGCGCCTCGGGGACTTCGCCGGCCAGACCGTGGTCACCTGCGGACTGGTGGTCGAGCAGCGCACCCACCACCAGATCACCGGAGAACCCATGAAGTTCCTCAGCATCGCCGACTGGACCGGCATCGTGGAGACCGAGCTCTTCGCCCAGACCTACCGCAGCTACGGCCTGGCGACCGTCCGGTATCCCGTGCTGGAACTCGAGGCCCGCGTCGAACCCTTCGACAACGGTCGCGGGTTCTCCCTGCGCGTGCTGCGGGCCGGGGAGCCGAGGAGGATCCGGAGGCCCATCCGGCAGGACGCGGGGGGCGTCACCGGGATCACCCGGGAACACTGCTGACACCGCGGTCCAGACCGTCCTCCAGCAGCCGGGGCCGGGGGGTGCCGCCAATCCTCCGGCCACGTCGCCACTGGCGCGTCGGCAGGTTCGCTGGTATCTCGAAGCCATGATCTCCGCACGCCGCCTGACGCCGCTGCTGGCCCTGCTCTCCGCCGGCACGGTCCTGGCGCAGCACCCGAAGCATCCGCGCTTCGGTTTCAACGTGTACACCAATGCGCCGTCCGGAAAGCAGCTCGCCGGACAGCACAAGCCGGCCGACCACCCCGCCCTCTCCCCGGAGGAGTCCCGGAAGGCCTTCGTGGTCCCGTCCGGATTCGAGGTACGGCTGTTCGCCTCCGAGCCGGACATCGCCAATCCGGTGGCCATGAGCTGGGACGCCCGCGGGCGCCTCTGGGTGCTGGAGCTCTATGAGTATCCGCTGGGCGCGCGCCCCGGCACACGCGGACGCGACCGCATCAAAATCCTGGAGGACACCGATGCCGACGGCGACGCGGACCAGGTGACGGTCTTCGCCGACGGACTGAACCTCGCCACCGGACTGCTGGTGGCCAACGGCGGCGTGTACGTCGGCGAGGCGCCCAACCTGTGGTTCTTCGAGGATTCCAATGGGGACGACGTGGTGGACCGCCGGATCAAGGTGCTGACGGGATTCGGCCTGGAGGACCGCCACGAACTGGTGAACGGCTTCACCTGGGGGCCGGACGGGCAGATCTACATGACCCACGGGGTTTTCACCCGGACCGAGGCGAAGAACCCCGAAGCGCCCAACGCCGCCCCGGTGGTGCTCACCGCGGGCGTGGCGCGGCTGGATCCGAAGACCCGGCGCTTCGAGGTGTTTGCCGAAGGCACCTCCAATCCCTGGGGCGTGGATTTCGACGCCCATGGACACGCCTTCGTGTCCGCGTGCGTCATTGACCACCTCTTCCATCTGTCGCCGGGCGGCATCTATCAGCGGCAGGCCGGACAGCCTCCGCATCCGTATGGCTACGCCGAACTGCCCAGCATTGTGGATCACCGGCATCACATGGCGGCCTATGCCGGAATCAACGTGTACCAGGGCGATCAGTGGCCCGCCGAATGGCGGGGCGCCGCGCTCCAGGGGAACATCCATCAGAACGCCCTTAACGTGGACCGACTGGCGGCGTCCGGAGCGACTTTCAAGGCATCCCACTGGAACGCCACCGGCGATTTCCTCACCACCCGGGACGGCTGGTTCATGCCGGTGAGCACCCAGACCGGACCCGACGGTGCGGTGTGGATCATGGACTGGAGCGACCGGTATCCCTGCTACCAGAACGCCAATGCCGACCCGGCCGGTGTGGATCGCGAACGGGGTCGGATCTGGCGGGTGGTCTGGACCGGCGGGGAGACCGGGAAGGCGGTCGCCTCACGGCCGTCCCGCGACATGGACCTGTCCAGGCTCTCCTCGGCCGAACTCGCCGCGAAGCTCGCGGATCCCAACGTCTGGCAGCGACGCACCGCCCAGCGATTGCTCAACGGACGCGGCGCCACCGCCTTTGGACCCCGGGAACTGAAGGCCCGGACGCCGCTGCACGACCAGTTCGCCGGCGCGACCTCCCTCGACGCCCGCCTGGCCTCCCTCTGGACCCTGCATTCCATGGGGCTGCTGGATGAGCCGTGGCTCGACACCGCGGCCGCCGACAGAGAACCGGCGGTCCGGGCCTGGGCAGCGCGCCTCACCGGCGAACGGGGCTACGCCACCCGCGACGCCATCGCCCGCCTGGAGAAGCTGGCCGCCGACCCGGAACTCACCGTCCGCACCGCCGTCGCGGTCGCGGCGCGGCAGTTCGTCTCCGGCGCGCTGACCATCAACACGGCTCCCAAGGTTCCCGTCAGCGAGGTGGTGGTGGGCGGGGTGCTCAGCGGCCTGCTGCTGAATTCCACCCGGGGCACCGACCCCACCTTCGATTTCCTCTACTGGATGGCGCTGGAACCGGTCGTGGCCTACGACCCGGTGCACGCCATCGGATTTTACCTCCAGGACGGCGCGCGCCCGACCTGGCCGTTTTCGGCGCACCTGCTGCGGAAAATCATGCGGCGCACCTGCGACCTGCGCGACGAGGCCGTGCTGGGCCGCGCGGTGGTGGAGTTCGGGAAGATCCCGCCCGATGCCAACGAGGCGCTGATCGCCGGACTGGAGGGACTGATGGAAGGGCAGCGCGGGAAGGTGCAGACGCCGGGACCGGACGCCGTAGCCGTAGTGACCCGGCTCGCCGCATCACCGCATGCCGACGTGGCCCAGGTGGCCCAGCGGGTTGGCTCGCTCTGGGGGGATGCGGCATCGGTCAAGGCGGCGCTGGCGCTGCTGACCTCCCCGGGCGCCAAGGACGCCGACCGCATCGCGGCCATCGAGACGGCGCGCAAGATCAAGTCCGAGGAGTCCCGCAATGCCCTCCTGCAGGTGGCGGGGGGCGCGAACCCCGATGCCGTCCGCACCGCGGCGATCCGCAGCCTGGCGGAGGTCGGCGCCGACGACACCGCCGGACGCCTGCTGGCCCAATGGTCCGCGTTGCCCCCGGCAGCGCGTCGTCCGGTCCTGGAACTCTGCGCCACCCGCAGTCCCTGGAAATGGGCGCTTTTCGAGGCCGTCGCCCGCGGCGACATCAAGCGGGGTGACGTGCCGCCCAGCGTCATCCGGGCCCTGGCCTCCTCGCGCAGCGATGCGGAAAAGCGCAAGGCCCAGGAACTCTTCGGACGCGTCAACGCCTCCTCGGCGGACAAGGTCAAGCTGATCGCCGACAAG
Organism: Verrucomicrobiota bacterium; assembly: GCA_017302195.1. GTDB lineage: Bacteria > Verrucomicrobiota > Verrucomicrobiia > Limisphaerales > UBA9464 > UBA9464. The sequence continues at coordinate 12,356 of JAFLEG010000012.1, read as the reverse complement.
CGGAAGGTCGTCGTGGACGGCCCCGTGGACCTCGCCGCCGGACAGGAGATCGCCCGCAAGACCTGCCTGGTCTGCCACAAGCTCCACGGCGAGGGCGCCGACGTCGGGCCCGACCTCACCGGGGTCGGACGCAGCTCCCTGGAGGCCCTGCTGCACAACGTGGTCCACCCCAATGAAATCATCGGCGAGGGCTACGAAAACGTGGAGGTCGAGACCTACGACGGACGCCAGTTGTCCGGACGCCTGGTGGAGAACAACGACCTCCGGGTGCGGTTGCTCAACGCCGGCCCGGCGGAGACGGTGATTCCCAAGTCGGAAATCCGGCAGATGCACGCCACCGAGAACTCCATGATGCCGGAGGGGCTGGAGCAGATGCCCGACTCCGATTTCCGCAACCTGATCTGGTACATCCTTGCCCCGCCACAGGACGGCCAGCCGCTGAACGAGGAACGGCGGCGCCTGCTGATCGGTGAGTCGGGCGACCAGGCGGCGACTGCGCCGCCGCGCGACGGTGAGAGCGCCGCGCTGTGGGCGCCCGGATGGCAGTTGGACTGCCCCGAGTTCGAGGGGGCTCCGGCCCGCCTCACCGAGTTTGCCGGACGGCGCGACGTGCTGATGACCCATCCGGTGGACGGCCGGGTGCCCGCCGCACTGGTGCGTCCGCTGATGCTGCCGGCCGGCCAACCGGCCACGCTCCGGTTCGCCGTGGCCCCGCATCCGCAGGGAGACTGGGAGCTGCGGGTCAAGGCCGATGGTGAGCTGCTCCATCGCCAGACCATCGGACACGATGGGGCGCCCTGGAAAACCGTGAAGGTGGACCTTACGCCGTTTGCCGGGCGCCGGGTGATCCTGCGCCTGGAGAACGCCGCCTCCGACTGGTCCTACGAATTCGGCTACTGGGCCGACCTCGCCATCGAAAGCCCCGAACGCGCGGCCCGGGATTGAATCAGGTCAGTCCGCGGCCCGCGAGAGGCGCGGGTCGTCCCGGAAGCGAAACGGCGGACGCCCGGTCAGGTCGGTGCTGGTGATGGTCGGACACCAGAAGCGCTCCACGTGCCCGATCACCAGGTCGGTGCCCTCGAAGTGCGACACCCGCGGGGCCTTCTCCGGGTTGTACATGGTATCGGTGAGGTCACGGCAGAGGACCACTTCCCTGCCCAACCGCACCTGCTGGCGGATGGCGAAGGGCCGTCCGAGCACGCACATGTTCAGGTGCACGCCGGCCAGGATCACCTGGGTGATTCCCCGCTCGGCCAGCAGGTTCCAGGTCTCCTGGCCGTTGTCGGTGATGGCATCCTCCGGGGCGATCTCGATGGCAGGGATCTGCCGGGTCCACGCCTCACGGATGGTGCACTTCTCCGCGCAGTCGCATCCCATGTCGGAATCATCCACCGGCATCGCCGGCTCCCGGGGGGTGTCCGGCCAGCACCACCCGGTGCCCCAGCGCTCCTGGGTGGACAGCGGCACGGGCGTCGGCGCATACGGCGCCTGCTTCGCACGCTCCCGCTGGGGCGTACCCTCGTAAAATGTCGTCACGCTGCTGGGCGCATGAATGATGAAGAGGCCCCGTGCCCGGGCATCCCGGACCACGGCATTGAGCGGCCCCGCCATCTCGCCCACCCGCCTCGCGGCGCTTTTGCACCAGTGGTCATCCCACATGTCGCAGAGGATCAGCGCCGTGCGGGCCGGATCCCACCGGACGGTCTTCAACTCGGGCGCCGCTCCGGGATCTGCGGAAGACCGCGACCGGGTGTGCAGTTCCAGCGTGCCAGCAGGCGCGGCGAGTGCGGACGTCCACATGAGGAGCAGCAGGAGACGGTTCATGGCATCAGGACAACTGCGGTCAGCGCATCACAGGGACACGCCGGCATCAAGTCCTCCGTCCCCCCGTGCCGGGAGGGACGAGGTGCCCGAGTCCCCATCCAAATTCGCCTCGCCCGTGGACGAACCACGCGCATTGTGGGAAGCCCCACAGCGCAGAGCCTTCCCCGTTCCCGGCAACAACTCCACACGCCCGGCGGAGGAAGTCAGGGATTCGGGCGCCATGCTCAGCAAGGCACCACCCCGCGGATCTCCATGGAATGAAGCCGGGATTCCTCTCAGGCTCCCCGCCATGATTCCCGCAGACCTCACCGGCATGCAGAACCAATCGCGCAAGACGCCGGCCTTCCGCTGGCGGCTTGTGCTGGCGCTTGCGACGATCTCCGGAGGCCTCTCCGGTCCGGTTCCCCAGGTACAGGCGGCGGATCCAGCAACGTCCCGTTTCCGCGCCGGCGCCCACGTGGTGGACATCTCGCCGACGAACTTCCCGGTCCTCGTCAACGCCATGTTTACCGAGCGCACGGCGGACCGGGTGGTGGATCCGCTGACGGCCCGCGCGCTCGTGCTGGAGGACGGAGACCACCGCCTGGGCCTTTGCGTGGTGGACACCTGCATGATGCCGCGGGACCTAATTGACCATGCCAAAGCGCTGGCTTCGGAGGCCACCGGCATTCCCGGGACACATCTGCTCGTGTCGGCCACGCACACCCACTCCGCCCCGGCGGCGATGGGCTGCCTGGGCAGCCGGATGGATCCGGCCTACGCGGCGATGCTGCCGTCTCGAATCGCTGAGGCCCTTGCCGGGGCCTTCCGCAAGCGGGCGCCGGCGCGCGTGGCCTGGACCGCATTCGACGACTGGGACCACACCTTCAACCGCCGCTGGATCCGCCGGCCGGACCGGTGGATCACCGATCCCTTCGGCGATCCGAGCGTGCGCGCCCACATGCATCCCGGCCATGAGAGCCCGGACGTCATCGGGCCCTCCGGTCCGGTGGACCCGGCCTTCACCCTGCTCGCCGTGTCCACGCCCGAGGGCAGGCCGCTGGCCGTGCTGGCCAACTACTCGCAGCACTACTACGAGTCACCCTTGTTGTCCTCAGACTACTACGGACGCTTCTGCCGGCATCTGGCCACCGGCCTGGGAGCGGACGACGGGTTTGTCGGCATCCTGTCCCAGGGCACCAGCGGCGACCTGATGTGGATGGACTACGGCGCCCCGCGGAAGGAGATCGGCTACGACGCCTACGCGCGGGAGGTTGTCGAACGTGTGCTGGAAGCCTACCGGCGCCTGGAATGGCGGGACACCGCCCCCCTGCGCGCTGCCGAACGCACCCTGCCCCTCCGCCGCCGGGTGCCCACCGCGGACCGCCTGGCCTGGGCGCGACGCATCGCCGGCACGCTGGGAGACCGCCTGCCGCAGACCCTGCCGGAGGTCTATGCCCTGGAGGCGATCCACCTGCACGAACAGCCTCAGGCGGAGTTGAAGCTCCAGGCGATGCGCATCGGGGATCTCGGCATCGCCGCCCTGCCCAATGAGGTGTTTGCCCTCACCGGACTCAAGCTCAAGGCGCAGAGTCCGCTGCCCCTCACCATGAACATTTCCCTGGCCAACGGCGCCGAGGGATACATTCCGCCGCCCGAGCAGCACCGGCTTGGGGGCTATACCACCTGGCCAGCCCGCACTGCCGGACTCGAGGTCTCGGCGGAGCCGCGCATCGTCGCCACCCTGCTGGATCTGCTGGAGGAAGTCGCGGGGGAGCCGCGGCGTCCGGTGATCGCGGAGCACGGCCCCTACGCCCGGGCGGTCCTGGCGGCCGCACCGTCGGCCTATTGGCGCCTGGACGACCTGACCGGCCCCCTGGTCCGTGACGCCTCGCCCCATGGACACGCGGCCTTCCTGGAAGAGGGTGTGGCCCTTTACCTTCCGGGCGCGGGCAGCGGACGCGGCGTGTCACCCGAAGCCGCGCTGAAGCCCTCCGAGTTCTCCGGGGGCCGGATCAACCGCGCCGCGCACTTCGCGGGCGGTCGCCTCCGCGCGCCGCTGGATCTCGGGGATCGCTACAGCATCTCATTCTGGTTGTGGAACGGCCTGCCTGCCGACGCCCGGGCCGTCACCGGCTACCTCGTGTCCCGGGGCGCGGATGCCGACCCCGCCGCGCAGGGGGAGCATTTGGGCATCGGGGGCACCGATCGCGGCGATCTCGCGGGAAAGCTCTTCCTGTTCAACGGCAATGGCCGCAACCAGGTGCTCGCCGGCCGCACACCCCTCGGTATGAAGGCCTGGCACCAGGTCGTGCTGGTGCGCGACGGAACGACGGTCCGGGTGCATCTGGATGGCCGGCCCACGCCGGAACTCTCCGGCGGCTTGACCGCCCCGATGGCGCCGGGCGAGACGGGCCTGTTCTTCGGCGGCCGCTGCGATGGACTCTTCGGCCTGGAGGGCCGTCTGGACGAGATTGCCATCTTCCCTCGCGCCCTGGGTGCGGACGAAATCGCGGCCCTCCACGCCGCCTCGGCCCTGAGTCCCCCGCCCTCCCCCGGTGGCCCTCGTTGAATGCGCCGGAAGGCTGCCCCTTGGCTCAGGCCTCTCGCCGAAGGGCTCCGTCGTCAACGGTCCAGCGCACAAGGTCCTTCCCGAGCGCCTCGGGCCAGGTCTCCTCGGTACCGGTCATGAAGACCTGGCCGCCGGCCCGATGGCTGCCATGAAGCAGCGGGAGAAACCCGGCCCTGCGGACCGCATCCAACTCGCCCATGACATCATCAATGAGCAGCACCGGCGGCGTCCCGTGCACCGAGGTCAGCCATTCCGTCTGCGCCATCTTCAGGGCCAGCGCCAGCGTGCGCTTCTGTCCCTCGCTGGTGTAGGGACCTGCCGGCTGGTCATTCACCCGCAGGGTCAGGTCGTCGCGATGGGGTCCGACCACGGTGGTGCGCATCACCCGTTCCCGCGAACGGCTGGTGGCGAGCGCCACGGCCAGATCGCCGCGGACCGACGGGTGATACTCCAGCTCCAGACGGTCCGAGCCGGCCGCAATCCGGGCAAAGGCTGCGGAGACGCGCGGCGACAGCTCCGGAACCAGCGCACGCCGCGCTGCCATCAGGGACTCACCCAGACGGACCAGTTCATCTGAGAACCCGGCCAACTGCATCTCATCCGGCAGCGACTGCTTGAGCAGGGCATTGCGCATGCGGAGGGCCTGGGTATAGCGCAGGAGCAGCGGCAGATACTCGGGACGGGTCTGCGCCAGCAGGAGATCCAGGAAGCGGCGCCGGATCCGCGACACCCCCTTCACCAGGTGCACGTCCTCCGAGCAGAACACCACGGCGCGCAGGGTGCCGAAATAGTCCGACAGCCGCCGCACCGGCGCGCCATTGAGGGAGACCTGGCGTTCCTTCGCGGACCAGTACGCCTTCACCTCCGCCACGCCGCGCCCCACCACCGAGCCGCCCACAAAATAGCCGCGCGACCCGTGACGCACCATCTGGGCGCCACCCGCACCACGGAACGAGCGCAGGGTGGCCAGCAGATAGATGGCCTCCAGCAGGTTGGTCTTCCCCTGGGCATTCCGGCCGAGGAAGACGTGGAATCCCGGGGGGAACTGCGCGTCGAGACGTCCGTAGTTTCGGAAGTCCCGGAGCCGCAGTTCCGCCAGATGCACGGCGCCAGCATGGGATCACCGCCCCCGCGAGGGAAGCGCCAGCCGGTCCGATCCCGACGCCCAGGCTCCTGGGTCCCCCGGACCGCGGACGGCGACGCAAATGTCCTCACGCAAATGTCCTCCCGTTCGCCCGCAGGTTTGGCTTCATTGACCGGGTGAACCCTCACCGGGACCTGCTCGCAGCGCTTGCGGCATTCGCCGGAGGCCTTTCCGGGGCCGCCCTGGATGTCGCGGGCCTGATCCCGTCCAGCGTGACCTGGCGACTGGCGGACAGCCCGGTTCACATCCAGGCGATCTCCTCGGTGGCCTCCGGGGCGACGCTGACCATCGAGGCGGGAGTCGAGGTGCGGCTGTATCCGCGGGTGTTCCTGGCGGTGGAGGGCCGCCTGATCGCCTCAGGCGAGTCGGCCCGGCCGGTGCGGTTCGTCCGCCACGATCCGGCGACACCGTGGCGGCGGATCGATTTCCTGCCGGGCGGCGAGGGTTCCCGGTTGACCTGGTGCGAGATCGAGGGCGCCGGGAACACCGGAAATCTGCGAGCGTCGGGCACCGAGCTGCACCTGGAACACGTGGTGTTCCGGAACACCACATCGCAGGCGGTGGCGGTGGAGAACAGCTCGCTGACCGCCCTCCACTGCGAGTTTCCCGATGTCATCAACGATGAACAACTCCAGATCCGCGGCCTGCCGGCGGATGGCCATGCACGGATTGAAGGCTGCGTGTTTCACGAGGGCGTGCGCAGCCGGCGCGTTGTGGACTGCTCCGGGGGAACGCGGCCGGGTCCGGTGGCTGAGTTTCGCGACAATGTGTTCCTGGGTTCCCGGAGGGACGTGATGGCGTTCGCGGGGAATGACGCGCACATCGAGGGCAATGTCTTCCTGAACGTGCGACAGGACGCCGCAGGGGCCGATGCCGTGAGCGCCATCGTGGCAGGCACCGGTCCGGAGGGCGTCTCGGATCTGATGATCTGCCGGAATCTTTTCTACCATGTGGATCATGCACTCCGTCTGGAGCACGGGGGCCGTGCGGTGATGCAGAACAACACCATCGTGCACCTGCCGGACAATCCCATGGCGCCGGTGCCGGTGGGCGTCCTGGACTGGGACGATGCCGGTGTTGCGGGCGATGCCGCGGGCGCCTGCCTGTTCGAGGGCAATCTGGTCTGGCAGGTCGCGGGGGAGCGTCTGGTCACGCGCTTCTCCGGACAACCCCTGGTCGTCCGCCACTCGCTGCTCCCCGCCGCGTGGCCAGGGGAGGGAAATGTGGCGGGCTCGGATCCATTGCTCATGGCGACCGGGGCGCTCACCGCGGCGACGGTGCGCCAGGGTCTGACGCTGCGCGCCGGTTCACCGGCCATCGGGGCGGGTCCCAACGGGCTCGACATCGGTGCCATGGTGCCCGCAGGTGTGAGCCTATCCGGAGAACCCGCCGGATCCACGACGGCCCGGGAAGCCCGGCTGCGGGTGGCGGGTCCGGGCATGGTGGCATATCGGTGGAGGGTGGATGGCGGCCCCTGGAGTCCGGAGTGGCCGTTGACCAATGGTCCCGCGTTCACGCCCATGCTGTTCGACGACGCGCCGCCGGTCTCACTGTCCGGCCTGGCGGTGGCAGTGCATCGCGTGGAGGCCATGGGCAGGGACTCGGCCGGACACTGGAGTGACGTGTCCACGGCGGCGCGTTCCCGTCCTTGGATCGTGCGGGAGGCGCCGCTGCGGATCCTGGGGATCGTCCCCGGCAGGGAGGGCGTGGAGCTGCGGTGCGATGCGGTGGCCGGGGCGATGTATCATCTGGAATCGCGGTCCGCGCTGGGCGAAGCACCCTGGACCCCGGACCCCGGATCACTGTCCCCGACCGCCAGCGGGTCCCTGCGGCTCCGGCATGCCTTCGCCGCGGACCGCGGTGGGGAGTACCTGCGCATCGTGGAAACGCCGCGGTAACATGGAGCGACGTGGTGCAACACCCGCGCCGTGCTCCCGAGGGTTCTCGGCGGGATCCTGTCCGCGCCTTCCGACCCCATCGCCTGCGCCCAATCCCCCGATTCGTCCCGCTCCGTTGACCCTCCCGGAGAAGCGCCATAGTCTCCGGGGAACATGATTGCAGGAAAGATTGGGGCCAAGGTCGGGGCGGGCGCCACGCCCGGATTCCGGGTCGGGGACGAGCGGCTGATCAAGCTGACGGCGTCCGCCGGCACCAAGGTGACCTCGCTGCTCACCCGACAGGGGCGTCCCTCGGGGGTGCTTCGCGTGGCGGTGGTCGGCGGCGGCTGTTCGGGACTCCAGTACAAGATGGATCTCCAGGACCAGCCACAGAACCGGGACATCCTGGTGGAGAGTGCCGGCGTGCGCGTGGTGGTGGACCCCAAGAGCGCCCTGTATGTGACCGGCTCGGAGCTGGACTACGTGGACGCCCTCACCGAGGGAGGCTTCAAGGTGAAGAACCCCAACGCGGCCACCAGTTGCTCCTGCGGGGAGAGCTTCAGCGCGTGACCGACGCCTTTGCCCTGTTGTCCGAGCCGCGGCGTCCCTGGCTGGATCCGGACGTGCTGAAGTCCCGGGTGCTTCCCCTGCTGGCCGGGACCCACCCCGACCGGGTGCATGGCGGTTCCGAGCCCGAACGCCTTGCGGCCAATGCCCGTCACGCGGAACTCAATGAAGCCCTCAACCTGCTGAAGGAGCCCCGGGACCGGTTGTTGCACCTGTACTCGCTGGAGGCGGGGGAGAAGCCCAGGGACATCCAGCGCATCCCTCCCGGGACCATGGATCTCTTCGTCGAGGTCGGACAGCTCTGCCGGGACCTGGACGCCTTTCTCAAGCGGAAGGCCGAGGCGTCCTCCCCGATGGTCCGGGTGGCGCTGATGGAGGAGGGCTTCTCCTGGCTTGACCGGGTGCAGGACCTGCAGGCGCGGGTCAACGTCCGCCGGGATGCCCTGGTGTCCGAACTCCAGCAGCTCAACGCCATCTGGGAGGCGGCCCCCCCCGTGAACGACCCGGCTCGCCGGTCCGCGCTGCCGCTGGAACGACTGGAGCAACTCTACCGCTCGATGAGCTATGTGGCGCGGTGGACCGGCCAGTTGCAGGAGCGGCTGGTCGGATTGGCGACGTGAACCTCGGTGGCGTGAAGCGCCCGGAATCCCGGGCAGCGGACTGTGATTCTGGTGGGGCGAATCTTCCGATGAGCCGTGCACGTGTGGAGACACCACGACGTCAGTTCGCGGTCACGCTCACGGCTCGTTGAAAACTCGGCCCACCCACTGGACATCCCTGGGGGGCTGGAGTCCGGATCCTCACGCCGGGCAGTTCACCGTCGGCCCCGTGACGGTGGGAGACGTCCGATTTCCAGACGTGCTGCGGTTTCAGATTGGGCGTCCGGCCCGGCTCGGCTTAGGGTCTTCACATGATTTCTCCCGGGGGTTGGGTGGCTGGATGCTGGATGGGTGCGGCAGTGATGGGCGCGCTGGCGCTGCAGGGAGCGGAGGATCTCCAGTGGACCCAGTTCCGGGGGCCGCGGGGCGACGGGGTCACGACGTCCACGGGACTTCCCCTGCAGTGGAGCGAGACCCAGGGGGTGAAGTGGAAGACGCCGATCCACGGACGCGCCTGGTCCTCGCCGGTGATCTGGGACCGGCAGGTCTGGGTGACCACTGCCACCGAGGACGGCCGCAAGCTGTCCGCCATCGCCGTGGACCGCGACACCGGCACGGTGATCCACGACCTCGCGCTGTTCGACGTCGAGGACCCGCAGTTCGCGCACAAGTTCAACTCCTACGGGTCGCCGACCCCGGTGATCGAGGCCGGGCGCGTCTATGTGACCTTCGGCTCCCCGGGCACGGCCTGTCTGGACACCAAGACGGGCGCCAAGCTCTGGGA
>JAFLEG010000012.1:0-3000 GCA_017302195.1 Verrucomicrobiota bacterium | reverse complement strand
TGTGCAATCACTACCGTGGCGCCGGCTCGTCGCCGATCCTGCATCAGGGCCGGATCTTCCTGAATTTCGACGGCAGCGATCACCAGTTCGTGGTGGCGCTGGATGCCGCCACCGGAAAGACGCTGTGGCAGGTGAACCGCGGCATTGACTACAAGGACCTGGGACCCGACGGAAAACCCGAGAGCGAGGGGGATTGGCGCAAGGCGTTCGCCACCTGCCAGGTGGCGTCGTTTGACGGCCGGGAGCACCTGCTCAGCCAGGGCGCCAAGGCCATGTATGGCTATGATCCGCAGTCCGGCGCGGAGCTGTGGCGGGTGGAGGAGCGCACCAGTCACTCGGGCGGGACGCGCCCGGCGGTGGGGCACGGGCTGGTGTTTGTGCCCAGCGGCTGGTCGCAGGGCCAGGTCATGGCCATCCGTCCGGGCAAGGACGACGAGGTGCTCGATGCGAATGGCAGTGAGACCTCCAGCGGGCGCCTGGCCATCGTCTGGCGCTCCAAGCGCAACGTGCCCAAGAAGCCGGCGCTGACCCTGCTGGGGGACCTGCTCTACGGACTCGACGACAACGGCGTGGCCACCTGCTGGGAGGCCGCCACCGGCGCGGTGGTCTGGAACGAGCGGGTGGGGGGCAACTACTCGGCGTCCCCGATTGCCGGCGACGGACGCCTCTATTTCTGCAGCGAGGAGGGCAAGACGGTGGTGGTCGCGGCCGGCCGCGAATTCCGGAAGCTGGCGGAGAACCAGTTGGAGGAGGGATTCATGGCCTCACCGGCGGTCTCCGGGAAGGCGCTGTACCTGCGGACCAAGTCCGCGCTGTACCGGGTGGAAAACTGAGGGGGGAAACCGTCAAGACTGGCACTGCAGAGGCGCGGAGACACCGAGGAAAAGGGGAACAATGAAGAACGGATGGAAGCACTTTTGGGTGGGGCTGGGGATGGCCTTCTGGGGCTCGATGTGCTGGGTGCCAGGGGCCGAGGCCGTGGTGCACGCACCGGACCGCGGACGCATCGTTCTGGCGGCGTCCGATGCCGTGCTGGAGGGTGCCGGACTGAAACGGGAGACCGTGGAAGGCGGGTTGGCCATCACCGGCTGGACCGCCCCGGAATCCAGGGCCCGGTGGGAATGCAAGCCGGTCCGCTGGGGAAGCTACAATGTGATCTTGCAATGCATCGGCCCCTGGAACCTTTCCGGGCGGCTGGATGTGTCCATGGGCGAGCAGGAGTTCTCCGTGAACTTTGACCGCCTCACGGACCGCGGCGGTGATGCCCAGATCAATCTCGGACGCTGGTATCTGGCCGATTCCAAACCGTTCCCGATCTCGGTGCACGCACAGCCCGCGGGGCTGGGCCTGCGTTCGGTGACCCTGGTGCCGGCTCCCGAGGGCGGGCCTGTGGTGCCGTCCCCGGACGGCACCGTCTCCCTGGAATCCGCCCAGGCAACCACCCACAGCGTGATGATGCGGTACGAGCCCGCGACCAACAAAAACTGCCTCGGGTACTGGATGGATCCCGCGGACTGGGCCGACTGGACCTTCTCCCTCGCGAAGGCGGGGACGTATGACATCGAGGTGTGGCAGGGCTGCGGACGTGACCATGGCGGCAGTGATGTGGCCGTCGAGGTCGGGGGGCAGGTGTTTCCAATGCAGGTGGAGGAGACCGGACACTTCCAGAACTTCGTTCCGAAGCGGGTGGGCCGGGTCCGCCTGCCGGCCGGCGACGGGCAGCGCCTGGCCATCAAGCCCCAGCGCAAGCAGGGCGGCGCGGTGATGGACATCCGCCGCATCCGACTCGTGCCGGCGTCCACGGCGCAAGACCCCTCGCCGGCGGCGCGGGATCTGGTCGCGGCCCGTCGGGTGGTGGTGCTGGGCGACAGCATCACCTATGGCGGCGAATGGGTGGAGTTGCTGGGGACCTGGATGCGGCTGGCCCATCCCGAGGCGCAGATCGAGTTCCTGAATCTGGGCCTGCCCAGCGAAACGGCATCGGGCCTTTCCGAGCCTGGACACGCCGGCGGCTCGTTTCCGCGTCCCGATGTTCACGAACGCCTCGCCCGGGTGCTCGCCAAGGCCAAACCCGACCTGATCCTGGCCTGCTACGGGATGAATGACGGCATCTATTTCCCGTTCAGCGAGGAACGGTTCCAGAAGTATCGCCAGGGCATCACGAAACTCCGGGAGACGGCGGCGCATGCAGGGGTGCGGGTGATTCATCTCACCCCGCCGGTGTTTGACCCCGTGCCGCTCGCGGGTCGGACCCTGCCCGACGGCCTGGAGTCTTATCCGCAGCCGTTTGAGGGATACGACAACGTGCTCGACCGGTACTCCGAGTGGCTGCTGTCCCGGCGGATCGCCGGCTGGGAGGTGGTGGACTTGCACGGCCCGATGGACCGCTTTCTCTCCGAACAGCGGGGACGGGACCCCAAGTTCGTGCTCGCCGGCGACGGCGTTCATGCCAATGCCCAGGGACACTGGATCATGGCCCGCGAAGTCCTGAGGCGCCTGGGCGCCCCGGAAGCGATCGTCGCCTCCGACACCGCCGCCGGGCTGTTGGATTCCAATCCCAGGGCCCGCCAGATCCTGGCGCTGGAGCAGGAGCGCCAGAGGGCCCTCAAGGACGCCTGGCTCACCGCCATCGGCCACCAGCGCCCGGGCATGTCCCCCGGCCTGCCCCTCGACGAGGCAACCCGCATTGCGGCGGAGAAGGCCAGGCCGTAGGCAAGGGATGGCCAGGCCAAACCCATGAATGGAAACCTTGTGGGCGCCGTGGTGTCGGCCGCCGCGGTGGCCGCGCTGGCGGTCGGTTGCATGATTCCAGAGCCCCCATCCGGCCAGATGCGTCGGTCGTCTTTTGAGCGTCTGCGGGGTGAGATTCGAGGGAATCCAGATGAGTGGAAGCGGCGGACCTACCTGGTTTTCTCGGGTGGGCCCGATTTTCGGCTGGCCGTGAATCCGGGGACCGGTGCCATAGAGTTTACGGGGGCCGCGGACGGCTTTTCAATCGGC
>JAFLEG010000119.1 GCA_017302195.1 Verrucomicrobiota bacterium | reverse complement strand
GATCGCTGCGGACCGTCCACCGCGCGCCCGCTGGAAACGCGGGCGCGCCCCCGCGCTGGCGGTGCTCGCGGGAATCCTGTGGGCGCTGTCGTTTCCCCTGCCCGGCTGGTCCGGACTGGCCTGGATCGCCCCGGGCCTGCTGCTCGCCATCGGATTCCACCGCAGTCCAGGCAGCGCGTTTCGCCTGGGGGCCCTCGCCGGCCTGGCCCATCATCTCATCGCCCTCCGCTGGCTGCTGCACATTCCCTTTCCCTCGGGGGCGGTTGCCGGATGGCTGGCTCTGGGCGCCTACTGCGCGCTGTTCTCCGGACTGTGGCTGGCGCTGGCCGGCCGTCTCCTCCAGAGGTGGGCCCGCCTCCCGCCGGGGAGCGAGTGGACACCCGCCGTACTGGCAGTCACCCGGTTGAGCGAATGGCGGCGTCAGGGCCTCTGGCTGCTCGTTGCCGCCCTCTGGGTGGCCCTGGAATTGGTCCGATGCCGGTTTCTGGGCGGATTCCCCTGGAATCTCTTCGGCATCACCCAGTGGCGGAACCTGCCCCTGCTCCAGATCGCGTCGGTGACCGGCGTGTACGGTCTCTCCTTTGTACTCTGCTGGATCTCAGCCGCGCTGGCCGGAGCGCTGGCCGTCCTGGTGTTCCGGTCGGAGCACCGCCTGGCCTGGACCGCGGCACTGCGCTTCCCGGTGCTGGTTCTGTTGATCCTGCTTGGACTGGGATTTCGCCGCGTCGTCCACTCCCGCCCGCCGGACGCCGTCGCCACCCTGGCCCTGGTGCAGCCTAGCATTCCGCAACGGCTGATCTGGGATGATGCGGCCAATCCGGCCCGGTTTGAAAAGGTGCTGGGGCTGACCCGCGAAGCCATTGCGGCCCGTCCGGATGCCATCATCTGGCCCGAGGGCTCCATGCCCGATCTCACCGCGGACCAGTTCACCCAGGTCACCGGACTGCTTCAAGGCACGGCCATCTCCTGGATCTTCGGCACGGCCTACGGACAGGAGGTCGCCGGCCGGCCGGAGCACTACAATGCCGCCGTCCTGGTCCATCCGCAGGGGCGCGTGGTGGAACGGTATCACAAGCAGCGCCTGGTCATCTTCGGGGAGTTCATCCCGTTCGAGGACACCCTGCCCTTCATGAGGTGGCTGACCCCCATTGGGTCCAGTTTCACCCCGGGGCGCGGTCCGGCCCGCTTCGTCTTCGGATCCGGTCCGGTGGTGGCCTCGCCCATGATCTGCTTTGAGGATGTCTTTCCCCATCACACGCGCTCCCACGCCACGCCCGAGACCGACTTCCTCCTTGAGCTGACCAACAACGGATGGTTTGGGGAGAGCAGCGCCCAATGGCAGCACACCGCCAGCGCGGTGCTGCGCGCGGTGGAGAACGGCCTGCCGCTGGTGCGGTGCGCCAACAACGGGCTCACCTGCTGGGTGGATGGGCAAGGCGGGCTGCATGATCTCCTGCGCTCCGGCTCCGGTTCGGTGTACGCGGCCGGCGTGGACGTGGTCCGCGTCCCGCTCCGACCCGGGGGATTGCCGCGCCCCCTGACTCCCTACCACCGCCACGGTGACGTCTTCGCCTGGGCCTGCACGGCCCTCGCGCTGCTCGGGATCGCCGCTCCGACGGGGCTCCGCACGCTGCCCGCCGAACTCTGATCCCGAAGGCGCCCCGGATGGCGGTCACCCCTGCGGTTTCCCGGCGAATCACCGCTCGTTGGTGGGGCGAGTTTTCAAGGAGCCGTACGCGCCACCAGGAGCGACGTGCCGATCAGGCGCCGGCCCTCCCTCCCAAAGCCAGCCTGCGCTCGCATCCCTGCGTCGAACCGTCGTAGCATGCCCGGGCATGGCGGCCCCGATCCTCAAATCCCTGCGGGCGCTGGCGGATCCCACCCGCCTGCGCATCGTCGCCCTGCTGGAGCAGGCGGAGCTGTCGGTCAATGAACTCCAGGAGATCACCCGGCTCGGACAATCGCGCATCTCGACGCACCTGGGGCTGTTGAGCGAGACCGGACTGCTGGCCTCCCGACGGGATGGCAAGCGAACCTTCTACCGGCTCAGTGCCCCCGCGGACGGCGAGGCCTCGGAGTTCACCCGCCTGGCCATCCGTGGCGCGGCCGAGCTCCCGGAACACGACGGCGACCGGGTCAACCTGCGCCGGATCCTCGCCCGCCGGGAGGAGCAGGCCCAGGTGTACTTCAACCAGGTCGCAGGACGCTTCGACCGCAGCTACGGTCCGGGACGGTCCTGGCAGGCCTTCGGACAACTGCTCCTGCGCATGCTGCCGCCCCTGGTAGTCGCCGATCTCGGGTCGGGCGAAGGCCTGCTGGCCGAGTTGCTGGCACGGCGATGCCGCAAGGTCATCGCGGTGGACAATTCCGAGCGCATGGTCGAGTTCGGCGCGCGCAAGGCGCGGAAGAACGGCCTCAAGAACCTGGAGTTCCGCCGGGGCGACCTTCAAAATCCGCCCATCGCCGCCGAGAGCGTGGATGTCGTCGTCCTGAGCCAGGCGCTGCACCATGCCGAGGATCCTGCCCAGGCCCTGCGCGCCGCCTTCACCCTGCTGAAGCCGGGCGGCCAGATCCTGCTTCTGGATCTGGTCCGGCACGGGTTCGAGAGGACGCGGGAGCTGTACGGGGACCGGTGGCCGGGCTTTGCCGAGGCGGACCTGCACTGCTGGCTGGAGGCCGCGGGCTTCCGCTCCATCGAGATCAGCGTGGTCGCCCGCGAGGAGCAGGAACCCCAGTTTGAAACCCTCCTGGCAGCGGCCGAACGCCCCGGACTTCCTGCCAACCGAACCTGAAGCCGGGCCGCGACCTCACGCCGCCGCCTCAGCCGCCAACTGACGCTGCAAGCGCTCCAGGTTCGCCTCGATCAGATCCAGGTACTGGTTCCGTCCGGTGGCCGGATCCACCAGGAAGCGGTGCAGACCGCCAAAGTCCTGCTCCACCTTGGGCAGCACGTAGTGCCGCCAGAACCCCGGCGTCTTGCGAATCAGCTCCTCCGCGGAGGCAAAGGCGGCCCCGCCGCTGCCGCCGCGTCCCTGATTGTGGGCGGCAGATTCCGCAAATTCGAGGTACAGGATCGGCAGCTTCTCCGGGTAATCGGCCGCCGCCATCTGTCCCAGGAGGTCGGCGGTGCCCAGGGCATGCCCGGCAATCCGCTCCTCCTCGCCGGCAAACTGAAGCGCGCCGATGTTCACCCCGAGACCGGTGCAGCGGATCATGCCCTGCACCGCCTGGATCTGGCGCAGCGTGAACCCGCGCGCCGCCAGGAACCGCTCGGCAAAATCGCACGACCGGTTGACATGGGTGGCGGTGTACTTGGCCCCCGTGCCCTCCAGATCTTCCCGGCGCTTCAGGTATCCGGTGTCGTGAAGCAGGATCGCCAGCAACCCAAGCTGGAAGGTCTCCTCGCGCAACACCGGCCGGGCCCCCGCCTCGGCCCGCCGCCGGAGCAGGGTCGAGAAGCAGAGGGTGCCCTGCAGGGTGTGTTCCAGGTCGTGATACCGGGCGTCAATGGCCTGGAACTCGGGGTGCCGCCCCTGGAAGCAGTCCACGACCTCGGAAAACACCCTCCCCACGAAGTCCTGATCCCCCGCGGGAAACAGGCGCCAGTAATCCCGGGCGACCCGAAGCCGCACCGCCTGCACATCCGTCGTGTCCACCTCCAGCGACATCCAGGTACTGCTTACCATGTTTGACAGAATCGTCACGGCAATTCCTGGGCGCAACTCCCGCACTCCGCACTCTGCACTCCCGCAGGCCCGGATGAAGAATCCGGTTCCGCCGGGCGTCCGGCTGGGACACGGTGTCCTCCATGAAGCAGCTCCTCCTCCTTCCCCTGGCCCTGATTCTATTCACGTCGTCCGCGCTGGCTGCCGACAAACAGATCCTGCTCATCGCCGGTGCCCGCAGCCACGGCGCGGGGGAGCACGAGTTCCGCGCGGGCGCCCTGCTGCTCGCCGAGGCGCTCAACCGGGTGCCCGGATACCACGCCACCGTCGCCAGCAACGGATGGCCCGCGGACCCGAAGGCGCTCGAATCGGCGGACGCCGTGCTGCTGTACGCCGACGGTGGCGATGGCCATCCCGCCATCCGTCCGGACCGCCTGAAGCAGCTCGACGCCCTGGCGGCGCGCGGGGTGGGCATCGGCGCCGCGCATTACGGGGTGGAGGTGCCCAAGGGCGAGCCGGGCGACGCGATGCTTCGCTGGACCGGCGGCTATTTCGAGACCTTCTGGAGCGTGAATCCCCATTGGACCGCCCGCTTCACCACCTTCCCCAGTCATCCCATCACCCGCGGGTTGAAGCCGTTTGAGATCAATGACGAGTGGTACTTCCACATGCGCTTCGTCCCGGGCATGAAGGGCGTCACGCCGGTGCTCAGCGCCGTCGCGCCGGCGGAAACCATGAATCGCGGCGATGGACCGCACTCGGGGAATCCGGCGGTCCGCGACGCGGTGAAGAAGGGCGAACCCCAGGTCCTGATGTGGGCCTACGACCGTCCGGGCGGGGGGCGGGGATTCGGGTTCACCGGCGGCCACTTCCACCGCAACTGGTCCGATCCCAACGTGCGCAAGGCGGTGCTGAATGCCCTGGTCTGGATCGCCGGGGGCGACATCCCGCCCGACGGCGTCGCCTCCTCGGTCACCCCGGACCAACTGGCGCGGAACCTGGATTCGAAGTAGGGCCCGAAGGAAACGGCCGCGCCCCGGACGGCGCGGCGCCCGCAGCGGTCCGGGAGATCAACGCGGCTCCGGCCAGGAGCAGTCCGGAGGCACCCAACAGCAGCACCCCGGGCAGGTGATCCGGAGGCGGGGAATCCGGGGAGACGATGGCGAGGTCCGGACGCCACCGGATCAGCAGCCAGGACAGGCCATTGTTGACCGCATGCATGAGCAGGCACAGGCCGAGGGATCGCGTGCGCGCATAGGCCCATCCGATGACGAGCCCGATCCAGGTCGCATAGACGAACTGCCACGGGTTCATGTGAATCGCCCCAAAGACCACCGCGGATGCCAGCACGGCCCAGAACGGCCGCCATCGCGCCAGCATGGCGCGCAGCACGATGCCACGGCAGAGGGACTCCTCGACCACCGGCGGCACCAGCACCAGCAGGACGAGCGACCCGACCGGATCGGCCGTCGAAAAGAGCTCCTGGAACAGCTTCGCAATGAACTCGGGCATCGGCAGCAGACGTTCGGTGACGATGCCGATTTCCAGAGCCCACAGCCAGGCCCCCAGGCACAGCAGCAGTCCGCCCGCCAGGGCGATCGGACCGGGCAACCGCAGGCGAAACAGCTCACGGAGGGGACATCCCAGCAGCAGGGGAATCAGGGGCAGCAGCAGCCCAAAGGCCATGAACAGCGTGGCCGCCGTCATCCAGGACCCCAACTGCGGCGGCTTCCGAAGGACCATCAACGCCACGGTGAACACCATCTGGAGGACCACCAGCAGCACCACATAGAGGACCGTCACCCCCAGGGCGGCGCCCACGGGGGGCTCCGGCGGGAGGCCCCGGACTGGCGGCAACGCCAGCGACGGCAGGTCGGCAAGGATTGGTGGTGCGGGGACCGGCGGCGGCGAAGCGGGCGTGGATTCCGGATCCCCGTTCATGCGACGGCAGACTGACGGACTCCCTCGAATGCGTCCACGGCCCATTCGTCATTTGACCGCCGCATCCCGCACTCCTTCTATCTCGTCCGTCACCATGAAGATCCCCTCCCTTCGCTGGGCCGCCCTCGTCGCGACCGTCCTGCCCCTGCCCTCCGTTGCCGATGCGTCGCGCTCCGGACACGCCCGGGCCTTGGAACAATTGAAGCAGATGCAGGTCGCGGAAGGATTGACCGTGGGGCTCTTCGCCGCGGAGCCGATGGTGGTCAACCCGACCGACCTGGATGTGGACGCCCGCGGGCGGGTCTGGGTCACCGAAGGCGCCAACTACCGCTCCACCTTCCAGAAGTGGGGCCTGCTGCGTCCCGAGGGCGACCGGATCCAGATCCTGGAAGACACCAATGGCGACGGCGCGGCGGATGCGGTGAAGACCTTCTATCAGGATCCCTCCATCAACACCGCCCTGGGCCTCTGCGTGCTGGGGAACCGGGTGATCGTGTCCGCCTCCCCCTGCATTTTCGTGCTGACCGACACCGACGGGGACGATGTCGCGGACCGGCGGGAGCTGCTGTTCACCACCAATCCAAAATCCGCCGATCACGACCACGCCGCGCACGCCTTCGTCTTCGGGCCGGACGGCAAGCTGTACTTCAACTTCGGCAACGCCGGTGGATTCCTGCGGCGCCCGCCCGCCTCGCTGGCCTCGGTGCCGCTCCACGGGACCTTCGACCCCGCGGTGCTCGCCTCCGGGGAACTGGTGACCGACGTGCTGGGACGTCCGGTGAGCGACCAGGGACGTCCCTACCGCCAGGGCATGGCGTTCCGTTGCGATCCCGACGGCTCCCACCTGGAGGTGCTTGGACACAATTTCCGCAACAACTACGAGGTCGCCGTGGATTCCTTCGGCACGGTCTGGCAGCCCGACAATGACGACGACGGCAACCAGGGGGTGCGGGTCAACTACGTGATGGAGGGAGGCAACTTCGGGTACGTGGATGAACTCACCGGCGCCGGGTGGGGAAAGAAGCGGATCAACTGGGAGAAGGAGGTGCCGCTGCGCCACTGGCATCTGAACGATCCGGGCGTGGTGCCCAACCTGCTGCAGACCGGCGCGGGCTCGCCCACCGGCATGGCCATTTACGAAGGCAATCTGCTGCCCGCCGTTTTCCG
This sequence comes from Verrucomicrobiota bacterium, assembly GCA_017302195.1. Lineage (GTDB taxonomy): Bacteria > Verrucomicrobiota > Verrucomicrobiia > Limisphaerales > UBA9464 > UBA9464. The sequence goes on along the minus strand of JAFLEG010000119.1, from coordinate 2,540 downwards.
CGGACAGATGATTCACTGCGACGCCGGCCCGCGGGTGGTCCGAGCCTATCCGGTGACGTCCGCAGGCGCCGGCTTCACCGCGACCATGACCAATGTCCTCTCCAGCGCCGACGACTGGTTCCGTCCGAGTGACGTCGCGGTGGGTCCGGATGGCGCCCTGTATGTTGCCGACTGGAACGACGCCGGCGTGGGCGGCCACTACATGGCCGATCAGAAGCTGGAGACCATGACGGGGCGAATCTACCGCGTGGCGCCCGCGGGCAGCCCGTCCAGGGTGCCCGCCCCGAATTTTGCCTCGGTGCGTGGCGCCGTGGCGGCCCTGGAGTCGCCGAACCTGGAGACCCGCTTCCGGGCCTGGACCGCGCTGGAGGCCCGGCTGGCCCAGGATCCGGAGGCGGAGCGGGCGCTGATTTCGGTGTGGCAGGGATCAGATGCCCGCCAGCGGGCGCGCGCCCTGGCGCTGCTGGCCCGGGTGCCGCAACGCGGCGAGCAGCATCTGGCCGCGGCGCTGAAGGACGGGGATCCCAACCTGCGCGTCACCGCGCTGCGCCTGATCCGCCAGCGCACCACCGATCCCCTGCCGGCGGTGAAGGCCCTGGTGTCCGATCCGGACCCGGCAGTCCGCCGGGAGGCAGCCCTCGCCCTGCGCCATCAAAAGAGCCCGGAGGCCGCCAAACTCTGGGCCGCCCTGGCCCGCCAGCATGACGGGCGCGACCGGTGGTACCTGGAGGCGCTCGGCATCGGCGCCGAGGGCCAGTGGGACGCCTTCCTCGCCGCGTGGCTGGAGACGGTGGGCGACGGCTGGAACACCCCGGGCGGACGCGACCTCATCTGGCGTTCCCGCGCCAAAAGGACTCCGGAACTCCTGGTCCAGGTGGTCAGCGCACCCGCCACCCCCGCCGCCGAACACCCCCGCTATCTGCGTGCCTTCGACTTCCTCTCCGGCCCGGAGAAGGACGCCGCCCTCATCCAGATCCTGGCCCTGGCGGCTCCCGAACCGTGAGGCGCCCACGGCATTGAGTTGCTGCTCCGCCATTTCCGGACCGCCCGGATTGGGAGGCTGATTTTCAAGATTCCAACCGGGATCCGACGCGCCGCCTCACACATCGCAGGGTCGGATCCAACTTGGACTCCGCCCCGGTTGGATGGACCCAATTTCCCGCTTCATCCTTCCCGCCTCCTCCTTCATCCTTTTGCAGAAATGTCGTACACGACCTGCGCAGTTCCTGAAGGCGGCAAGATTTCCATCCGAAACGGCACACTGGATGTCCCGGCCCGGCCCATCATCCCGTTCATCCGGGGAGACGGCACAGGTCCCGACATCTGGGCGGCAAGCGTCCGCGTTCTGGATGCCGCGGTCACCAAGGCCTATGGCGGCCAGCGCCGGATCGCCTGGATGGAGGTGTTCGCCGGCGAGGAGTCGTTCAAGCGCTTCAATAACTGGCTGCCTGACGACACGGTGGAGGCCTTCCGGGAATTCCTGGTGGGCATCAAGGGACCGCTCACCACGCCCGTGGGCGGCGGCATCCGGTCACTCAACGTCGCGCTGCGCCAACTGCTCGACCTCTATGTCTGCCTGCGTCCGGTGCAGTACTTCCAGGGGGTGCCCAGCCCGGTGAAGCGTCCCGAAAAGGTGGACATGGTCATCTTCCGCGAGAACACCGAGGACATCTACGCAGGCATCGAATTTGCCGCCGGGTCACCGGATGCCGCGAAGCTCCTGGGCTGGCTGTCTGCCGAGTTTCCGAAGGAGTTCAAGAAGGTCCGATTTGGCACCGCGACGGCCGCGGAGTCGTTCTGGAACGCGGTCGGGGCGCCGAATGTAGACTCCAGCGTCCAGGTGGGCGTCGGACTCAAGCCCATCAGTTGGTCGGGCAGCATCCGGCTCATCCACAGCGCCATCAGCTATGCCCTGAAGTTCGGGCGCAAGTCCGTCACGCTGGTCCACAAGGGCAACATCATGAAGTTCACCGAGGGTGCCTTCAGGGACTGGGGTTACCAGTGCGCCGAACAGCATTTCGGGGACAAGGTGTACACCTGGACCCAATGGGAGCGGACCAAAAAGGCGCAGGGCGAGGAGGCCGCCAACGCGGAGCAGAAGGCCGCGCTCGCCGCCGGCCGCGTGCTGATCAAGGACGCCATCGCCGACATCGCGCTGCAGCAGGTGCTGACCCGTCCCGAGGATTTCGACGTCATCGCCACCCCGAATCTCAACGGGGATTACCTGAGCGACGCCCTGGCGGCCCAGGTGGGCGGCATCGGCATCGCGCCGGGCGGCAACATCAACTACATCACCGGACACGCCATCTTCGAGGCCACCCACGGCACGGCGCCGAAGTATGCCGGCAAGGACATGGTCAATCCGGGCTCGGTGGTGCTCAGCGGCGAAATGATGCTCCGGCACCTGGGCTGGGTGGAGGCGGCGGACCTGGTGCTGAAGGGGCTCAACGGGGCCATCGCCAGCAAGCGGGTGACCTACGACTTCGCACGCCTGATGGAGGGCGCAACCCAGGTGAAGTGCTCGGAGTTCGGCGACAACC
>JAFLEG010000118.1 GCA_017302195.1 Verrucomicrobiota bacterium | reverse complement strand
CCGGACCTGACCCCGGAGGACCTCAACGGACTCCGGTCGGTCGCATCGGCGCTTTCCGGAACCGCCCGAGACCGCCTGCTGGTCCTGGCCCTCAAATGGGGACGGTCCGAGGCGCTCCAGGAGTTTCGGGAAGGCTCGGTGCAGAGCCTGAAACGCCAGATGGCGGATCCCGCACTTTCCGACGGGGACCGGCTCGCCGCAGCGCGCCACCTCATCCGGTTGGCCGACGAGACCTCCAGCGTGAATGCCGTGCTGGAGCAGGTCACGCCCCAGGCTTCGCCCGCCTTCAGCGCGCCGCTCATCGCCAGCGTGGGTGAAAGCCGGCAGGCGGCATCGGCCGCGGCATTGATCTCCGCCTGGGACCGTCTCTCCCCCGGACAGAAGCGCGCCGCGCTGGGCGTGCTGCTGCGACGTCCGGAATGGTCCTCCGCCCTGCTGGATTCCGTCGCCGACGGACGGGTGCTGCGCAACGATCTGAATCCGGAGCACTGGCAGCAACTCGGAGCCAGTGCCGACGCCGCGCTGGCGGCGCGCGCCCGGGACCTGAAGTCGGCCTCGGGCACCGTCTCCGCGGACCGCCAGGAGGTGGTCCGGTCCATGGCTGCCGCCGCCGAGACCCCCGGCGACGCCGCGCGGGGGAAGGAGCTCTTCGCCGCCAACTGCGCGGTGTGCCACCGGTTCCAGGGCACCGGACAGCAGATCGGGCCCGACCTTACGGGCATCGGGGTGCGTCCGCGCTCCGAGCTGCTGCTGGAGATCCTGGATCCCAACCGCTCGGTGGAGGCCAACTACCGCCTGTGGACCCTGACCACGAAATCCGGGGACACCCTGGCCGGACGCCTCGACGGCGAGACGCTGACCAGCGTGGAACTGACCGACCTCGTCGGCCAGAAGCACACCGTGGCGCGCGGGGACATCTCCTCCCTGGAGTCGGCAAACCAGTCCATCATGCCGGCCGGATTTGAATCGCTGGGCGCCGACGGCCTCGCCGCCCTGCTCGCCCACCTGGCCACGCCATAGCACCACAGAAATGGGGCGCGCACCACAGAGGCACCGAGGCGCGGAAGGGACCGTTGTGGCGAAGATCAGGATGGGAGCCTGGCGCACCACCCCAACCCACAGGCTGCCCGTTCTCTGCATCTCTCTGTGTCTCCGCGGTGCATTGCAGCGTACCTCTCCGGGATGATTTCTCGGATTGGCGCGCCGTGGAATCACGGTAAGGTGGCGCCGCTAAGCGATTTCATCCCCTCCACTCCCTCATCATGGCCACCTCCTCCCATGCCTGGCGCTTCTTCCGCGCCGGCGGCTTCGACCAGGTCAAACTCGAGACCGGCGCCGACCTGATGAACCTGGACCAGCTCGACCAGAAGCTCTGGGTCGCGCTGGCGTGTCCGGTCCACGGCCTGGAGTTCGACAGCAAAACCCTGGCGATCATTGACTCCGACAAGGACGGCCGGGTGCGGGCCCCGGAGCTGATCGCCGCGGTGAAATGGGCGGGTGGGCTGCTGAAGGATCCCGATGAACTGGTCCGGGCCGGCGACGCCCTCAACCTGTCCGCCATCAATGACGCCACGCCCGAGGGCAAGGCGCTGCTCGAGTCGGCCAGGCAGATCCTCATCAATCTTGGCAAGAAGGACGCCACCGCCATCTCCGTGGCGGATACCACGGACACCGCCCGCATCTTTGCGCAGACCGCGTTCAACGGCGACGGCATCATCGTGGAGGAATCGGCGACCGACGACGCCACCAAGGCGGTGATCCGGGAGATCCTCCAGTGCCTCGGGCCGGTGACCGACCGGTCCGGACGCCCCGGCTTGGACCAGGGAAAAGCCGGGCAGTTCTTCGGCGAACTCGCGATGTACGAGTCCTGGGCGGGACAGGCCGAGTCGCAGGCGGCGGAGGTCCTGCCGCTCGGGCCCGGCACCCGCGCCGGCCATGCCGCGCTCAAGGCGGTGAAGGCCAAGGTGGACGACTATTTCGGACGCTGCCGCCTCGCCGCCTTCGACCCCCGGGCCGCCGCCCTGCTCAACCGCAACGAGGCCGAGTACCTGGCCCTCGCCGCCAAGGACCTCAGCATCACGGCATCCGAAATCAGCGGCTTTCCCCTCGCCCAGGTGGCCGCCGGAAAGGCCCTGTCGCTGAAGGACGGTCTCAATCCCGCCTGGGCCGCACCGATGGCGGCCTTTGTCGCCGCCACCGTCAAGCCGGTGCTGGGCGAGAAGACGGAGCTCACCGAGGCCGACTGGGCGGCGCTGAACGTCAAGTTTGCCGCCTACGCCACCTGGCAGGCGTCCAAGGCCGGAGGCGCCGTGGAGGGCCTGGGGCTTCCCCGGGTGCGGGAGATCCTGGCCTCCAAGACCCAGGCCGCCATCGCAGCCCTGCTCGCCCAGGACCGGGCCGAGGAGGGCAAGGTCAATGCGATCGCCGCTGTGGACAAGCTGGCCCGCTACCACCGCGACCTGCATCTGCTCTGCATCAATTTTGTCAGTTTCAAGGATTTCTACGACCGGGGGGAACCGGCGATCTTCCAGGCGGGACGCCTCTACCTCGACCAGCGGAGCTGTGACCTGGTGCTGACGGTCGAGGATGCCGGCAAGCATGCCACCATGGCGGCGCTGGCCGGGTCGTACCTCGCCTACCTCGACTGCAGCCGCAAGGGTTCGGGCGAGAAGCTCAGCATCGTGGCGGCCTTCACCGGGGGCGACTCGGACAACCTGATGGTGGGACGCAATGGCCTGTTCTATGACCGCAAGGGACGCGACTGGGACGCGACCATCACCAAGATCATCGAGAATCCCATCAGCATCCGGCAGGCCTTCTGGGCGCCCTACAAGAAGCTGGCCCGGTTCATCCAGGAGCAGGTCACCAAGCGGGCCGCGGCGGCCGACACCGCCGCCAGCGACCGCCTGACCAAGGCGGCACTGGAGGCCGGCAAGGCCGCCGAAACCGGCAAGGGGGAGCCGCCGCCCAAGCCCAAACTCGACACCGGCCTGGTCACCGCCCTTGCGGTGGGCGCCGCCGGCATCGGCGGCATGATCGGGAGCATTGTGAACGGGTTCCTCAGCCTGAAGGGGTGGATGCCGGTCGGGGTGATCGGAGTGCTCCTGCTCATTTCCGGCCCCTCCATGCTGCTGGCCTGGCTGAAGCTGCGAAACCGCAACCTCGGTCCGCTGCTGGATGCCAACGGCTGGGCGATCAACTCCCGCGCCCGGATCAATGTGCCCTTCGGCGGGTCGCTCACCGGCGTGGCGGCATTGCCGCCCGGTTCGCAACGCGATCTCACCGATCCCTACGCCGAGAAATCCAATCCGTGGCCGAAGCTCGTGGTCATCGCCATTGTACTCGCAATCGCCTACCTGCTGCTCGACCGGAAGGGATACATTGACCGGTGGACGAATGGTGCCTGGGGAACCAAGGCGCCAGTCGCCGCTCAGGACGAAGCGCCCGCCGTGGCGCCGGCGGCACCTTGACCCGCAACAAGGCCCGGAGGGAGGGACGAGGTGTCCGAATCCTCGTTCACCACCCCGTTTCCTTGGGGCCACTTCACCGCTAGGGTGATCGCGATGAGTTTCGCCGATCTCCTGGGATTGCTGCTCACGCTGCTGGTCATGCTGCTGGGATTTGCCGGCACGATCCTGCCCGGACTTCCCGGCACGCCGCTGATCTTTATCGCCGCCCTGGGACACCGGCTCTGGTTTGGGAACCAGAGCACCGCATGGTGGGTCGTGATTGTCCTGGGACTGCTGGCGGTGCTGTCCACGGCCATGGACTTCCTGGCCACCACCTACGGCGCCAAACGTCTGGGCGCCAGTTGGCGGGGCATGGTGGGCGCAGTCCTCGGCGCGATGCTCGGACTGTTTGTCTTCCCTCCCTTCGGCCTGATCGTCCTGCCCCTCGTCGGCGCCGCCCTGGGAGAATTGATCGGCGGTCAGGAATGGAAGGCCGCCGGGAAAGCCGGCGTCGGGGCGTCACTCGGGGTCCTTGCGGGAACCCTGGGCCGGGTGGGATGCGGCCTGGCCATGCTGACCCTCTGGATGTTCAACCTGCTCTGGCGATGGCTGAACACTCCCGTCGCCGGTTGACCCTCACCGATACTCAGCTCTTGGCCGCTTCGCGGGGACGCGGAGTCTTCCGGTCCGGCTCGGACTCGGTCCGGTCGGCGTAGTGGGAGGCGTAGTACTTGTTCTGGTGATAGTGGTAATCACCGTAGTAGGCGTGACGCCCCTCGAAATCAATGTCGTTGATGACCACGCCCACCAACTGGATTCCGGCGTCCTGCACGCGCTGCACGGACCGCAGCACGGTGTCGCGGCGCACCTTGTTGAACTTGGTGACGAAGATCATCCCGTCGGTGAGCGCACCCAGAATCAGGGGATCGGCCACGGCGGACACCGGCGCGCAATCCACAATCACCCGGTCGTAATGCTGGGTTGCCTCGCGGAGGAACTGCCGCATCCGCGGCGACGCCAGCAGTTCTGAGGGATTGGCCGGCAGTTTGCCGCAGCACACCACGCTGAGGTTGGGGATTTCCGTGGTGTTCACGATCTCCTCCACGTTGCGCACGCTCTCGGAAAGGTAGGCCGACAACCCCGCGGTGCTCGGCAGCTTGAAGGCCTTCTGCACCGACGGACGCCGGAGGTCGGCATCCACCAGCAGGGTCTTCACCCCCGTCTGGGCGGTCACGATGGCGTAGTTGCAGGCAAACAGGGACTTGCCCTCCTCCGGGATGGTGCTGCTGACGGCGATGGAACGGAGCTTCTCGGAATTCCGGCCCAGCGCCACCGCGGCGCGCATGGTGCGAAACCCTTCGGCGGCCGTGGAGGTGGGCTGCAGATGCGTGTGCAGTCCCCGCGCCGCCACATCCTTCTCCTTGATCCGGGGGACGTATCCCAGGAAGGACACCCCGAGGAAATTCTCCACGTCCTCCTGACTCTTGATGGAGTCATCCAGCAGGTTCACGAAGAACGCCAGTCCCAGCGAGGCCAGGAGTCCCGCGATGATGCTCGCCGCCAGGATGAGCTTCCGGTTGGGCTTCACATAATGCGGCTGCGGCACGGCGCGGAAATCAATGAGGATGTTCCGCTGGGTATCCTTGGTGTCGAGGGTGTACTCCTTCATGCGGGTCAGGATCCGCTGATAGTAATCCTCGATGCGGGCCTTCTTGCGGTTCAGGAGGTCGTATCCGGTGCGCGCGGCGTTGAGATCGGTGATCCGCTTCTCGGCATCCTCACGCTGCTTGCGGGCCACGGCCAGCTTGCTGGTCTCCACCTGCACCTGGGTGAAGATCTCTTCAAAGGCCCGCCGCGCCTCATTGGTCAGGCTCTGCCGGTCCCGCTCGAGGCCCTTGAGCACCGGCTCGACGGTGGGATGCATGTCCTTGTAGCGGGACCGCAGTCCCGCGAGCTTGGACTCCGCGTCCGCAATCCGCGCCTTCAACTGGTTGACCAGCGGATCCTGGCTCACCGCAAAGAACCCGGAGATGTCGCGTCCCTGACTCCGCCACTTCTCCGCCTGCTCGGCCACCTTCTCCGCGGCGGCCGTCTGGCTGCTCTGGCGGCCAAACTCGTCCTGGGCATTTCGCAGGGCCTGGAGATCCACGTTCTCGGCCTGCTTCATCTCGTCCACCAGGGAGATCATCCGCTTCTCCACCCGGTAGTCGTGCAAGTCAGTCATGGCCTTGGCGAGCTCACGCTCGGCCTGGTCCGCCTCCTGCTTGAGCAGGGCCAGTCCGGAATAGGCCTTCTCCGTCTTCCGGTCCTGGTTCTGACGCAGATATACGTCCATCAGGGTGTTGACCATGTCAGCCGCGCGCTTGGGATCGGGATGGCGCGCCCGCACGATGACAAAACGGGTCAGCCGGATGGGCTCCACATCCAGGTCCTGGGTGACGGCCCGGATGCGATCCTCCGCCAGGGCGTACCGCGGATCCTCGTCCAGCTTCAGCTTCTGGATCACCGCCTCCACCAGCGTGGGACTCAGCAGTGCGCGATACTGGGTCTGAAGGTAGTCCTGGTCCTTCACGCCCCACATCAGGTTGTCCCGCATGCTGAGCATGCCGCCGGCCTCGGGATCAATCTGGACGCGGCCCACGGCCTCATAGACCGGCGAGGCCTTGAAGGCATAGAGGGCACCCAGGGCCACGATCAGGGTGAAGGTGCAGAAGACCAGCCACCGCCGCTCCACCAGCATCAGCCAGTACCGGCGTATTTGATGGGAATCACTCGGGGTGCCGACCGGACGGGGCGTCGGCGGATTCGAATTCTCTTCCATGAGCAGGGCGTTAGATAATGGTCTGCCCGACATCAATGATGTCATCGGGCTCCACATAAACCTTCTTGGCCGGGTCGGTGATGTTCTTCAAATCATCGTAGGAGTACACCGTGCGCTTCCCCTTGCGCACCAGCTCGATCTTGCGTTTGGACGCCAGCCGGGTGAACCCGCCGGCCATGCCGATCGCCTCAATGACATCCACCCGCCGGTCACTCGGCAGCAACAGCGTCCCCGGGCGGACCACCTCCCCGTTCACCGTCGCCACCTCCCGGGCAAACTCCTTCATCTCAATGTTCACCTGAGGGTTCACAAACCAGTCCTTCATGAGCAACTGGCGGAGATGATCCTGGGCCTCGGACAGCGTCATGCCGGAGACCATGACATCGTTGACAAAGAAGTAATTGATCTTCCCGTCGGAGGTCACCTTGGTTTCCTTGTTCATGTCGGCCTCGCCCAGCACCCGGATCACGAGCAGATCGTTGGGCTGGATCTTGCGGGCGGCCAACGCCTGCTGGGCCATGGCGACCGGCAGAAGAATCAGGCCGGCAAGGACGTAAAGAAAATGCCGATGGTATTTCATGGAAACGTGCAGGGTTAATAACCGACAGACACCTGCAGATTGACACGGTTCACCACAAAATCGTTCAAGCCTGTGGTCAGCGCCGTGTAGGAATCATTGAAGTCGGCGTTGTAGTTCTCGAAGCTGTAGGTCAGCGCGCTGGTCAGCCAGGGACGCGGCTGGAACTGCACCCCAACGGATGCCGTCACGGTCTGATCATCGCGTCCGATGTCATAGTCGAACACTGCGGGCCCCACCCCCTCGATGACCCCGACGGCGGTCTGCGTCTGCCCCGAAAAGTTTCCATGGCTGAATCCCAGGCGGCCGATGACCGACCAGCGCCCGGACGTGCCCAACTGCTGGGTGGCCGTCAGGGCCGCGGTCCCGTTCTTCAGGGACTGTCCGGCAAACTGCGAGGAGACGCCCACACGGCGGTCATAGGTGAGGTTGACCAGCAGGCGGGCCGTGGGGGTGTAGGTCAGCCCGACACCCACCACGGCGCCGCCACCATCTCCCTGGACATTCTCCCCGGTAAAACTCCGCGTCTCGTAGCCCACCTTGACGGAACCGGTGATGCGCGGGGTGAACGTTCCCCGCACGCCCACAAAGCCGCCGTACACCCAGGAGTCCTCTCCGGGGAGCATGGTGTTCGGCCCCGGAGGGGGCGGCAGGTTGGCGGTCACGTCGGTATGCCCGCCTCCCGCCTCCACGAAGATGCCGATGCGCTCCGTGGGCTTGTAGGTGAAGCCCGCCGTGCCCCGGATGGTACCAATGTCGTACAGGCTGATGGATTGCAGGAAGTCCTGCAGGTCGTGGTTGAACACCACGTAGATGTCGGTCTTGACCGAGGAGTCGTAGGTCAGCCGGTAGTTGTCGAGCCAGTACAGGCGCCGTACCGGGACGCGCTCAGCCGTGGCAATGCTGCCTCCCAGGATGGTATCCAGCCACGAAATGGTGTCCGAACCCAGCAGTGTAAACCGTCCCACCTGCGCCCGTGCATCGAACTGCAGGCGATCCTGCCCGGCATTGAACTCGGAATTCTTGGTATAGAGGATGAAGTCGTGAAAGTACCCGAAGGACAGGGAATTCTCGGGATTCGCCCCGTATTGGATCTCCATGCCCGGGCTGATGTACCAGAGCAGGTCGGACTCCACGCCATCCCCGGCCGGGGTGTTGACCGTGACCGGGTACTGTCCCGGGGGAAGGATGGGCGGCGGAATGGGCGTGGCTTCCCGCTCCAGCGTGACCAGACCACCCGGGCTGGGATCGTCGGAGCCGTAGAAGAGGTTGCCGGTAAACTGGGCGCTGAGATCCAGTTGGGGCTGAAACGCGAACTTGCCGAGATTCGGTGACAGGATCTGTTCCGGCTCCAGCGCCAGGCCCCGCTCCCCGCCCGCCAGCGCGGCGCACGCACCGACTCCTGCCATCCAGCGGATCCAGTGAGGCGCCGTCAGCTTCCCCCGGAATGCCATCACGTTCTGTTGAACCGTCATGAAGCGCATCGGAAATGCCCGCCCACACCCGAACAGGGGACGCCCCGGCGGCGCATCGGCCGCTGGGCCCGGTTCATCAGGTGGGCGTGTCACCCGTGGCGGAGTCTTCCGGCAAGCCGCTCCGGAAGTAAATGAATTTCCGGGGAAACCACCGCCATCGGGAGCGGTCAGATTCCCCTTAACGCCGCGGTGCCGGACTCCCTATCTTCCGCCGGTGATCGTCATTGTCATGGGAGTCTCGGGTGTGGGCAAAAGCACCATCGGACGCCTCCTGGCCGGGCGTCTGGGATGGCCGTTTCGGGATGGCGATGAGTTTCACCCGGCGGCCAACGTCGAGAAAATGCGGTCCGGAACGCCCCTCACCGACGGGGACCGGCGGCCGTGGCTGCTCGCCATCCAGGAGCACATGCGGCAGGAGCAGGCGGCCGGCCGTTCCGGCGTGATCGCCTGCTCGGCACTCAAGGATTCCCACCGCCAGCTCCTGCTGTCCGGTGAACCCTGGGTCCGCTTCGTCTTCCTGCGCGGGAGCCGCGATCTGATCGCGCAGCGGCTGGGCAGCCGTCAGGGGCACTTCATGCCGGCCACGCTGCTCGACAGCCAGTTGGCCACGCTGGAGCCGCCCGCGGACGCCCTGGTCGCCGAGGTCCACGGATCGCCCGAGGACATTGTGTCGCACCTTCTCGAGCATCTCGGGGACGCCATTCCCCGCCCGCCTTCGCTGCCGGACGTCCGCTGACCCGGATGCCGGGTCGCCCTTTCCAGCTTCCGGTCCACCATTGCTCCGATGACCGTGGAATTGATCACCACCGGCAGTGAACTGCTGCTGGGGCGCATCCTGAACTCGCATCAGCAATGGCTCGGACGCCGGCTCGCCGACCTCGGACACCCGGTGCGGCGACAGGTGACCGTGCCGGATCGTGCCGAGGACATCGAGGGTGCCGTTCGCGAGGCACTGGGCCGGGCGGACTGGGTCATCACCACCGGCGGACTC
>JAFLEG010000117.1 GCA_017302195.1 Verrucomicrobiota bacterium | reverse complement strand
CTTCGCCTGGGAGTCCACCACGGCCCCCGTCACCGCGAGGTACGGTCCGCCCAGGGTGCTGGAGCCAAGGGCCTGCACACCGGCGGGCACAATGGCCGAGGTGTAGGAAGCCACGCCACCGGCCGCATTGACCAGGGTGCGCACGCCCGTCGCACGGTCCACCGTGAACCACTCGACATGCGCCCCACCGCCGCGCTCGTACCAGACGAACCGGAATCCATAGACGCCGGCCACCGGCACCACCACGTCAAAGGTCTCGTCCGCAGGGCCGCCGTTGTGGAAGGCCAGCGGCGGGCTGGCGGCACCCAGATTGAGTCCGGACGCCAGCTTGTAGCCGTCGTCACACTGGACGCCGAAGCGGGTCACACCGGCCGGCAGGTCGAGAAACGCGGCGACCTCCATGGCGTAATTGTCGGTCCCGATGCCGTCCGCCTGCCCCGGGATCGCCTCGTCGCCCTCGAAATAGCCGTCCGTGCCGCCATCAATCCCGTTCTGGGAATAGTTCACCGCCGCGGCCGTGACGGTGGTGTCATAGACCTTCACAATGGTGGAATTGGCGGCCAGTTGCGCCTCGGCGCGCTCCAGACTGTTCTCACCGTTCTCTTCGGACTGCGTGACCCGGACCTTCAGCCCGCGCTCCGGTCCCGGCCCGCCCAGACGGGTGGCCGGGTCCAGTTCGGGGTAGGTGAAGGCGAAGCTCCAGTCGTTGGTCTGAAATACGCCCTCGGAATCCGCAAAGATCAGGCGCGCACGCTGGACGGCGTCCCGGGCAGGCAGGGTCGGGAAGGTGTAGTCCACGCGGGCGCCGGAGTCGGTCGGAGACACCGTCGGGGCAACCCCCAGATCATTCACCAGCAGCACCACCGTTTCGGGAGCCAGGCGGGTGTCGCGGTTCTGGATCACCGCCTCGATGCGGGCCTCGGTGGTGGCCGTGACGGAGCCGTTCGCGGGCAGCACCGAGGTGACCGCCGGGCGCTGTACGCCGGCATCGGCCACCGGCACAAAGGCCAGGTAGTTCAGGTACCGGTTCCCCGCGCTGGTGTCCGCGGTGAGATGCCTCAGGCGAAGCGTGGTCCTTCCCGAGAGGCGCAGCACGACGCGGTTCTGCCCCGCGCCGTCGGTCAGCGCGATGTTGCGCGCGATGAAGCCCGTCTGCCCGCCGGCAAAGGTGCCCAGCAGCCGGACGGTCTGGCCGGGCTGCGCCGGGTCGCTGGTCACCTCTTCCAGCACGCTGTCCGCACGCTCCAGGTTCACCACGGCCTCCCGCAGGTACACCTCATACGATCCGGCGGCAAACTCGCGGGTGTAGTTCATCCAGTCCCCGGCCGCGATGTCCCCCACCTCGTAGTCGTACACGCCGAGGTCGCTGTTGAACTGGTCCCGGCGCCGGTTGTCGAGGGCGCGCTGCATGCGCACCGGATCCTGGGTGCGATACATCGTGTCGGCGCCATTGGGCGCGGTGCGTGTATCCAGAAAATCCACGTCGGCCGTGCCCACACGGTCGGTATAAGAGTTGTCCGCTGGACCGCCGAGCTCCGCCGTGCGCACCGGCTGGTTGAAGAATCCGCCGCTCTCGAAGTTGTAGTCCTCGACCTCGACCGTGCGCACCGCGGAGGAGAAGGTGTCGAAGGAAAGCACCGCGGTCCGCGTGGCACCGGCGGAGTCGGTCACCCGGATCTGCCCCGTGTAGGTCCGGTCCGCCACCAGGCCGCCCAGCGTTCCGCTCCGCGTGCTGCCCGCCGCGCCGAGGGACAGGCCGTTCGCGGTGGTAAAGTCCGTCCCGTTCAGGGTGACCACCACCCCGGAGTCGGGGATCGCGTTGTCATCCACCACCCGGAAAGTGACCGGCGTGGACGGAGCCAGAAAGATGGCCCCCTCGGAGGGGGCCACCGCCTCGATGCGCGGCGGTTCGTCGGTGGCCGCCTGCGGGGCGCAGGCCACCAGGTTGTCGAGCACCACCTGGTATCCGGCCGGATCCTGGCCGCCATCGGCATAGAGGTACAGCACCACATTGCCCACCCGGTTGATGAAGGGGGCCGGCGGCGCATCCTCGCCATCGGCCATGATGTCCGCAGCGGCGGTATCGACGTAGGTGCGGTCGAAGATCACCGCGCCGGCCGCCTCCAGGTCCAGCACCCGCCCGCGGATCGTCACCTGCCCCCCCTGCACGGTCAGGGTCAGCGACAGGCGCACGTTGTTGTTCTTCACCGCGGGCTCCGGATTCTCATTGAAGAAGTACTTGTTGATCCCCTTGGTGATCAGCACGTCGGTCTCGGACTTTGCGATGCCGTAGCCGGCCAGGGAATTCGCCCCGGTGGCCTGGGGGATGAAGGCCAGCACGGCGAAGGAGTCCGGTCCCTGCCCGCTGATCAGGTCCACCGAGAACTCGTGCCGGGTCCCTTCGGTCAGTTCGTAGGAGCTAGTGGTCTTGGTGCTGTTGACAAAGAAGGGCTGACCGATCGCCGGCAGTCCGAAGGTGAAGACCCCGCCGCCCTGCTGGCCGCCCGGCAGACCGGCGCCGCCGGGATCGGAATCCGTCCACCCCGAACGCTGCGCGGCGTTGAAGTCATCCAGCACCACCTCGTCGCAGACGAAGGTCTCGGCGTTGTCATAGACCACCTGGTATCCCGCGGGGTCCTGTCCGCCGTCGGCATAGAGGTACAGCACGAAGTTGCCCACCAGGTTCACGAACGGCGCCGGGGGGGAGTCCTCGCCGTCGGCCATGATCTCGGCAGCCGGGGTGTCCACGTAGATCCGCTCAAAGAGCACCGCGTTGCCCGCGTCCCGGTCCAGCACCTGGCCGGTCACCACGACGTTGCCCGACACCACCCGGAGGTTCAGCACCAGGGTGACGTTCTCGTTCTTCACCGCGGGGCTGACGTTCTCGTTGAAGAAGTACTTGTTGATGCCCTTGGTGATCAGGATGTCCGTTTCCGATTTGGCGATGCCGTAGCCCGCCAGCGAATTGGCCCCGTTCGCCTGGGGAATGAACCCGAGCACCGCGAAGGAGTCGGGCCCCTGCCCGCTGACCATGTCCACGCGGAACTCCACCGTGCGCCCCTCGACGAGCTCAAAGGTCTGCGACGTCTTCCGGCTGCTGACGAAGAACGGCTGCCCGATGGCGGGAAGCCCGATGGTGAAGCGCCCGCCCCCCTGCTGGCCGCCCGGCAGGCCCGCGCCGCCCGGATCCGCATCCTCCCACCCCGCGCGCTGGGCGGCATCGAAGGAGTCCAGAATTTCTGCCCGCACGCTGGGGGAACAGGACAGCGCCAGCAACCAAACGCTGGCGGCAACGAATCGGAGGGGGGTGGCAAGGTTCATGACGGGAGTTCCGTGAGGAGGATGGCCTGCTTGTGCCGCCGAGGCGGCGGGGACGTCAACGGATTATTGCCAGGAACCAACGCGAATCGTCGGAGCGGATCAAGGGGCAATCCTTCCGCCGCGGAGGTGCGAGCTGTCCAAGTTCCCATGCAGATGCTCTGCGCCCCTGGACAGGCCGCGGAGATCCCAAAGCTCGCCCCTCGCCCCTCGCCCCCCGCCCCTCACCGCAGCGATGCGAGGTACTCCACAAGGTCCCGGACCTCGAACACGGTCAACGCCTCCGCCAATCCTTCGGGCATGGCGCTGGGTCCCCGATCCCGGGATCGCACCAACCCCTTCGCCACGGTCCGGGACGTCCCCTCCCCCGTGTCCGGATCCAAAACGTCCAGGGTCAGCGCATCGGGAGTCTCGCCGCGCACGGTGCCGATGATCTCCGTGCCATCCGTCAGGGACAGCACCACCGCCTCAAACCCGGCCGCCAGCCGCGCATTGGGCGTGACCAGGCTTTCCAGCAGTTCGGCCCGGGACAGGCGCCCGCCCGCCTTGCTGAGATCCGGACCGACGCTGCCGCCGTCGGCACCCACCCGGTGGCAGCGGAGGCACTGCACCGTGGGATTCTCCCGAAAGACGCGTTGCCCCCGACCGGCGTCGCCTCCCTCCAGGCAGTCGGTGTACCGGTCCGCATCCCCGCCGGGCGCCGTCCCCAGTCCCGCCTCCCGCAGCGCCTCCCGCAACTCCAGGCGGAGTCCGGCCGGCAGCGGCCTGGAGCCCTGCGTGGACTCCAGCGCACGCAGGACGGCGGCAGCGCGTGGATCCGCAGCCGCACGCCGTCCCAGCGCCGCCAGCGCTGCCTGCGCCAGGGCCAATTCCCCGGGCTTGCCGGGAATCAGCGCCGCCAGTAATCCGACCGCCCCATCGCCATCCAACCGGTCCACGAAGGGCACCCCGGCCGCACGCAGGAGCGGATCCCCATCCGCCAGCGCCAAAGCCACAGCGTCTCCCGTCAGCGGTGAGCCCAGCGCCGCCAGCGCCGGCAGGATGGCCCGTCGCAGTTCCAGGGGCGTCCCCGGAGCCCCGAACTTCTCAAAGAGCGGTGTGCCCGCCTCCTTGACCCGCAGCCGCGCGGACGTCTCGACCACCGCGATCTGCAGCGGCAGGACTTCCCGGCTGCCGGCAGGGACACCGGCTTCATTGAGGTTGTGCGGATTCAGCAGGTCGCCCGCCACGCGCAGGAAGGCGCGCTGGGCCGGTGCCGGATTCCGCCGCAGCGCCATCGCGTCCGCGTAGGAGACCGAGCGGCCCAGGTCCGCCGGCAACAGGGGCACCTCGGAGGCGCGCCCCAGGTTGCGCCCCGCCTGCGCCTGCGCCGCCCGCTCCAGCAGCGGATTTCCCGAACCCGTAGCAGACGAAGTGACGAGACTCGGATCCGTCTGCTTCTCGGCCGCGATCGTCACCAGCGGACGCCACAGCCCGTTCACCCGATCCAGCGGCGGCGGCCGCTCCCAATCCCCCAGCGCCCGGATCGCCAGGACCCGTGCGGCGTCCGGCACGTCCTCCCGGGCCGCGAACCCGGCGAGCATCTGCGCATGCTGCTGGGTGCCCAGACGGAAGCAGGCGTCAATCACCCGCGAGTGCAGATAGGTGGGGCAATCCACCTTGGTGATGAACGAGGCCAGCGCCGGAAATCCCTCGACGATCGGCACGTCGTGAATCGCCCGTCCGGCCGCGGTCACCAGTGCGGGATCGGGGTCGGAAAGGAACTGGGTGATGGCAGCGTTGGTGAGGCGGCGCATGGTGCCGACCGCAATACGTCGAACGTCGGAGTCACCGTCCTCTGCCGCGCTCTGGAGTGGGGTGCTCGGAAGCCAACACAGGACTGACATCGCAACATGTTCCACCCATGGACTCGCGGCCGCCGCGGCAATTCTCAGCAACGCCTCTTCATGGAGCTCATAACCACGCTGACCGACGGACTGAAGATACAGATCCAGTTTGGATCCACTGGTAATCAGGGCGGATGCGCGACGCCGTAATCCTTCCGCCGTGCGACGCTGAATCCCCGGATTGACGAAGCCCGTACTCGATTTCAACGCCCTGAGGATGGCCTGGCCTGCCAGAAAACGCACCCTGGCATCCGGGTCCACCAGAAGGATGGGCAGGAAGTCCCGAACATTGCCCAAGTTGATCGTACACAGACTAAGTGCCGCCTGACCTCGGATCTCTGGATCATCCGATTCCACCAACGGGAATAGCCGGCACAGTTGCTTCGCGAGTTCCGCACCTCGCGCGTGATCCCGAAGGTAGACGGCCTGGTTGTCCCGGATGATCTGCTCAGTCGCCCAGAGCGCATGTAGCGTGGCAATGAGGTCGCGCTGCTCCAGCGACTTGGCGATCAGGCCGGTGAGGGAGTTGGTCCCCCTTCCCGCCAGCGCCCACTGCGCCTCCAAGCGCACCCGCCTGTCCGCATGACCCAGCAGCCCCAGCAGTTCCTTCTCTCCTCGTGACAGCATTCCTTCACCCAGCAGCCGTTGCGTCTCGGCCGCGAGCTGCACCTCTCCCGGCGCCAGCGCCGGATTGGGCGTGAGGCGATAAATCCGTCCCCGCGGCGTCTGACCCCAGCCGCTGACCCAGTCGAGGATGTACGCCCCGCCATCGGGACCGAAGTCCACGTCGGTCGGCCAGCAGTTCCACAGGAACTTCTCCTTGCGGTCCACAACGTAGCTTGCGCCTTGCGGTTTGACGGTGAAGGCCCACACGCCGCCCGGGAAATCCGCATGCAGAAAGGTGCCCTTGAGACGCTCCCCAAAGCCGGTGCCGGGATAGAGGGCCAGCCCGCTGGGACCCTGGCTGACGGTGCCGGCGGGAGGCAGGATGCCGTCCTGTCCGCCCTTCCAAAGCTCCTCCTGCACCCACGGACCAAATCCTTCCATGTGCTGATAGCTGGTGCGCCACCCGTAGTCACCGCCCTCCACCAGATGCAGCACGCGGCAGGGATCGGCGCCGGCGGTGTCGTTGTCCACGGTCCAAAGATTGCCCAGGTCGTCGAAGGCCAGCTCCTGCGGATTCCGGAGCCCGTAGCAGAACACCTCCAGGTTCCTGCCGTCCGGTTCGCAGCGCAGGACGCCTCCGGTGTCCGGCAGGTTGATGAGCACCCCCTCGCGGTTGGTGAGGCACACGCCCCGGTCGCCGAAGCTCATGTAGATGCGGCCGTCGTGCCCCTTGATCAGGCCGTGGAAATCGTGGCCGGACACCCCGATGTGGACGCCGAAGCCGGTCGCCAGGTTTTCAGGTTTCAGTTGCCAGTTTTCAGTGGGGGAAGGAGGGCCGGAGGGCAGCGGTTGAAGCCGCCACAGAGTGGGGATGTTGGCGAAGTAGAGGTGGTCGCGGTCGGCGAGGATGCCGGCGGCGGTGCCGTCCACCACCGAATGGAATCCGGTGGCCACGACCTGGGAGTGATCGGCGCGCCCGTCGCCGTTGCGGTCCTCCAGCACCCGCACCGTCTCGCTGTCGCGGGTCAACAGGCTGAGGTTGGTGGCGAACTCGCGGGTCAAAAAGGCGGCGCGATCCGCCACCGTGCGAAAGGCCATATCCTCCAGCAGCCAGTTCGTGTGGGCGGTGATGTCGAAGACGCTGATCGCCCAGCGGTCGGATTCCGCCAGAAACACCCGCCCCTTGCCGTCGAAGCCGAAGGCCACGCTGTTGCTGAGCTGCGGCTCGGCCGCCCACACGTCGAGCTTCAGCCCGGGCGCCAGTTGGAATTTCCGCGCCTCCGACGCCGCCGAGGCAAAGGCCGCCGGCGATGCCGCATGCTGCGCCCCCGGCCGCAGCGCACCAATGAGCAGGATGAGAAGAACTGCAGCAGTTCGAACCACGGGGCCAGCGTAGCCAGCGGCTCCGCCAACTCAACTATCCGCCGATTTCCCGGAGCTGGGCCTTCAATGTGGGGTCGAAACCTGAAAACGCACGATTCGCCCGCTCAATGGCCGGCCGGATGATCTCCACGCGCGGATCCATCTCCCGATTCCAAATCTCGTGCCAGAGCCGGCGGGTGTTGGCCGTCATGTCCCCGGTAGCGTCTTCCTCGTCAAAGCGCGGGCGATACAGGTCCACCGCCTTCTGCAGGTGCCGGAGGAACTCCGCCTCGGTGGGATGTCCGGTTTGTTGGATCACCCGGCGGAAGGCGTGCAGGTCTTTTTCCTCCAGCCTTTGGACCTTGCTCACCAGGACATCCCAGGGATGCACGAACCGGATCCGATGACCGTGACGTTCCGACTCCACCGCACGGGACTGCCAGTCGAAGGTTGAGCGGAATGCCAGCGGTTCACAGACCTCAAAGTGCAGGGCCGGGGTGTTCAGCCGCTGCGCGGCAATCCACTGCGCAAGGGTGCCGCTGTCGTCCTCCGTGGTAAACAGGTCCACGCCGGCACTCAGAAAGGAGCGCTCCACCAGCAACTGCAACGGGGCCGACCCGAAGACGTTGATCTCCATCCGCGGTGTCGCCGGAAGCGAGGCGGCCAACCGGTCAATCAACCGGCCGGCATCGGACTCCCAGTCGAGATTCTCGGGATGAAAGACCATGAAGGGCTTGGTGGATCAGACGCGAGGTAACGCCGGGATCCTCTGCCAGTTGGCGGGCCAGGCGGCGGTCCCGGACCGAGATCGCCCCGATCTGTCCGCGCCGAAGGATTCGCGCCGCGATGCGCGACTTCCTCCACGAACGATCCATGGGCGCCTTCCGGCTCTGGAACATGTCCGGAGGCTGCCTCGCGGCGTGGCAGGCGTCCAATGCGAACTCCCGGTGCGAACTTCCGATGCGGGTCCCGCGAACCGTGCCCGGGATTCCCGCGACACCGGCGGGGATTTCTCGCATCGGTGGAGACCGTTCTGAACGTGCGGAGCGCCATCCCCGCCACGCCGGGATCGGGACCATTCGTGCATGGCGCCCGCGGCCAACCCGGCTAGGATGTCCGCGTGACGCGCGGCATGCTTGAGGATTCGCACGGGCGGGTGATGCGGGACCTACGGGTCAGCATCACCGACCGCTGCAATTTTCGCTGCCTCTACTGCCTGCCGGAAACCGAGGCCGCGGCCAACTTCTACCAGTCCCGGTTTACGCCCCCCGGTGCCGCCGCCTCCCGGCCCATCCAGTACGACTGGAAGTCGCGTTCGGAGATCCTGACCTACGAGGAGATCGAGCAGGTGGTCCGCGTCGCGGTCCGCCTGGGCATCGAGAAGGTGCGGTTGACCGGCGGGGAGCCGCTGCTCCGGCGCCATGTCGAAACGCTGGTGGGACGCCTCTCCCGTCTTGCCGGCGTGCGGGACCTCGCGCTGACCACCAACGGCTTCCGGTTTGCCCCGGTGGGCAGGGCCCTGCGCGATGCCGGACTTCACCGCGTCAGCTTCAGCCTGGATTCCCTGGACCGGGAAAACTTCCGGCGCATGACGGGACGGGACGGATTGACCGAGGTGCTGGGGGCGATCCGGCAGGCACGGGACCTTGGCTTCGCCCCCGTGAAGGTGAATGCGGTGGTGATCCGCGGCATCAATGATTCCGAGGTCGAATCGCTTGCCGAGTTTGGCCAGCGCGAGGGGCTCAGCCTGCGCTTCATCGAGTTCATGCCGCTGGATTCCAGCCGGGCCTGGCAGCGGGATCTCGTGGTCTCCGGCCGGGAAATCCTGGCCCGGGTGCAGCAGCGCCTCGAACTGATCCCGGTGGATTCCCGGGCCAATCCCTCCGAAACCGCCCGGCGGTGGTCCTTTGCCGACGGGCGAGGCGAGCTGGGCATCATTGCCCCGGTCACCGAGCCCTTCTGCGGTCACTGCAACCGGCTGCGGCTGACGGCGGACGGCAAGATCCGCACCTGCCTCTTCAGCCTGGGCGAACATGACCTCCGGCCCCTGCTGCGCTCCGGGGCTTCCGACGACGCACTGGCCGATGCGCTCTCCGCCATCGTCCGGCAGAAGGAGGCCGGTCACCGGATCGGACAGCCGGATTTCGTCCAACCCGCCCGCACCATGAGCTGCATCGGC
>JAFLEG010000116.1 GCA_017302195.1 Verrucomicrobiota bacterium | reverse complement strand
GGGCAGGGGACGGAGAGGCTGTCACCCTCGAAAGGCCCTGGATCACCCGCCCAGCGCAGGCCGCCTTCGCGGCCGCGGATCATCTCCGGCGGAAGTCCCAAGCCCCGGCCGCCGGCAAGGCCGTGGTGCTGCGGGACCGGGTGCCCTGGCTGGTCCCTGGGGTGCCCTTCCAGGTGGACGACAAGAGAGCCGGCATCCAGCTCCTTTGTCGCTGCCTGTCCATCCAGGACGCGGAGCCCCCATCCGGACTCCGGACCGTGAGTTTCGAGGCGGAGGACGCCTTCACCCCGCTGCCCTTCCTGGACGCGGCCGGGGACGTGGTGGACGAAGCCCAGCCGGATCCGGAGGAGGTCACCCTGTTCCGCTTGCTCCAACCGCCCCCGGCCATGACCGGCGAGGAAGCGGCGGTGGCGGTGCTGGTTGCGCGAACCTCAAAGGTTACCACGGCCGTGAAGGTCTGGTTCCAGGAAGCCGACGCCGCCCTGTTCACGGATCTGGGGACCCAACGCGGCTTCGCCGTCCACGGCACGCTCCAGGCCAACTACTCCTCCACGCCGGGCACCGGGAATCCGCCGGACGACAACTCGGAGGATCTGCGCCTGACCGTGCACGCGTCCACCGTCGCCTCGGATCTGGCCCTCCTTTCCCAGACGCAGAGCGCGGACGCCATCAGCGACGGACGGGTGTTGGTCTGGGTATTCAAGGCCAGCGGGGAATTCGAGGTCATGACGCTCAAGGCCGCACGCGTGGCGACCGGAGAGACCTTCTGGCGCCTGAAAGTGCGGCGCGCCCGCTTCGGCACCAAGAAGCTCGGCTTCAGCACCGCGGATGCGGTGTTCGTCATCCGGCGCGCGGCCGTCGAGGCGTACACCCACCGGCTGTTCGGGGCGTACTCCGTGACGGGGACTCCCGCCACCTTCCGCCTTCAGGCGAGCAATCCATGGAAGACAGCGCAACTGTCGGACCCGGCCGTGTGCCCGGATCTGGCCTTTACCTTCGGTGACGCCTTCGCCCCGGCCGCCACCTGGACGCGGATCGAATACCGGCCCCCTGCAGGAGCCTGGGGAGACGTCGCCACATTCGCCGGAGACTTCGATACCGGCGGCACCTGGCGCCTGTCCTGGACGTGCACGGACCCGAACTCGGATCTGGCCTCCTGCATCCTGCGATCCTTGGGCCCCGAACCGACTCAGGCGGTCCTATTCTCCGGGGCAGCCTCCGGAGCGGAAACCAGTTTCCGGCATGAATTCACCCTGCCGGAAGGGGATTGGGATCTGGTGCTGAAGGTCATGGACCGCGCCGGCCGCGCCCGGATCTTCCCGCTGGCGCCGGTGGGCGGCGGCGCGGCCGTGGTGGTGCGCTCACGGCCGGTCTCCACCACCATTGTTGGGAACCCCGTGGCGGTGCCCCGGGGCGGGGACGTGTTCGCGGCGCTGTCCGTCGCGCTCACCTGCACCACCTCCGGGGCCACCATCGAATATCAGGTTGTTGCGCTGGGCGCGGCCGCGGGCGGGTCCTGGTCCACCTACTCCGCGCCGGTCAGCGTCTCACCGGACCAGACGCTCTACGCCCGAGGGGTGAAGGCTGGAATGACTACCTCGCCGACCGTCCGCCACGACTATCGGTGGCTGGACCCGGAGACGGTTTGAGAGATCGCGGCGGCGGCGGCATCAATTGAGAAGTGGGAGAGCGCCCAAGCCCCGGCATCCGCAATGGCTGCCCTGTGGCGGCCGTAGCTGCCCCGCGCCGTCCGGAGTGCGTCCACCAGTCCGGCGGCAGAGCCGTCCCAGTCGGAGCACCAGCGGAGGTCACGCCCAGGAATCGAGGGCAGGCGCGGGGAGATCATCAGCGCGCCGGACGCCAGGTACTCCAGAATCTTGAACGGGAACACGCCGTCCTGATCCGTCAGCCGCTCCGGCGTGTTGATCGCCACGTCCGATGACAGCAACTCAGCGGAAACCTGTTTCCCGGATAGGAGCCCAAGGAACGCGCACCGATCAGGCGCCAGCCGGGCCGCACACTCGAATGCGGGCGCGAGGACGCCGGCACCGGCAACGCGCAACTGGACTCCGGGCGGGAGATCCGGGATGGCTCGCAACAGCACGTCGGCCCCGCGGTCCTCGCTCAGGTTGCCAGCGTACAACGCCCGAACGGTCGGCCGTGAGAATGGGGCGCGGCGCGCCTGTGAGCCGTGAACCAACTCGTCCTCCAGGACCCCGGGGAGAACGTGCACGGGCCTCCCATCGTGCGGCAGGCGGTCCGCAATCGGGCCGTTGACCGCAATGAATGCGGATGCGCCGCTGAGCACGGCACTCCACGGCAGGCGGTTCAAGAGGCTGCGGGCGCTCCGTGGCGAGTGTCGCACGCCGGGGAGGTCATCCACCTCCAGGACGTAGGGCAGCCCATGCACACGCTGGAGCGCGAGCACCCCGCAGGCTTCGGGCAGCAGGGAGTTGTAGGCGAACACCACGTCAGGCTTCAGCCGCGGGGCGAGGGCCAGCGCGGCGCGTGTGACCTGCGCTGCCATTGCGAGCCCGCCGAACGGCTTCCGGAGCCACGTTGGAGGGTGGAACACCCGCGCCTCTCCGTCCGGGGTGCGATAGCGGCAGACGCCCGGCCGCTGGATGCCCCAACCGTTCCGGCAACTGATGGCCGAGGAGATCACGTCCACATGATGCCCAGCCCGAAGCATCGCCCGGATCAGGAGCCCGACCTTGCGCTGCCCGCCGAGATAGCCGTCGGTGGGTGTGCCGTACTTGGCGACGAACCCGGGCGGCTTGAACGCAGCAAGGACGAGGATCTTCATGGGTGGTGGTCCTTGGGGATGATAGCGAAATACTCTCGCGCCGCCTCCGGGGTAACAAGCGCCCGGTAGTGGCGGACCAGAACGTCCGGGGTGTGCCCGTCCTCGGCCGCGGTCAGCCGTTCGTCTCCGGTCTCCGCCAGACGGTAGGAGGCCCGGGAGTGGCGCAGGACGTTCTGCGGCCACGGATGGATGCCGGCCGCGCGGAAGATCACCCGCCACCGCTTCCGGAAGTTCGGAGGGATCACGTCCGCGCCGAGGGGCAACCACCGCGCCAGCCAGGCGCGGAGGCAGGGGAGCACGGGGACAAGCCGCTGCCGGCGCGTCTTGTTTTCGACCGGCGGCCTGACGACGCCGGCCTGGAGTGCCGCCTCAACGTCGGCGCGGGACATCCGGCCCACCTCGCTCTCGGTGCGGAAGCCGCCGAATGCAGCCAGAGCCAGAAAGCCCAACAACTCCGGGTCCTGCTGCTCACACACTCGGAACAGGTTTCTGGTTTGATCCGGGGTCAGGATGCTCGTCGGCTTTGCTTCGATTATTGGGCGCTCAATGGCGTCGCACGGGTTCCGCTGGACGGCACCGGTGCGGAGCCCGTGCTGGAACATGGTCGAAAGCTCCTGGAGTGCCACGGATCGGCGCACGGCTGACCAACCGCGGCTCTCCACCCACTCCCTGATCATGGCCGCGGTGACGAGGTGAGCGCCCAGGGCCTCCCGGGAGGCGCAGAACGCGGAGAGGGTCAGGCGCAGGGCATTGATCGAGCGGGGGCGAAGGCCCCGGATCCGCTTCGCGGAGAGCACGTCGTCTCTGAGTTCCCCCAAGGTCATGGTCCCGCCGGGCGCCTCTGCGGCGCGCCGTACCGCGTCCACCAAACTGACTCCGGACTTGCGGGCCAATTCGTGCGCTTCCACCAACACGGCTCGCTCCGACGCCGGGAGATCCACCCACACGCTGCCGAGATCACGGCGCTCCCCTTCCAGGCTGCCGGCGAAGTCCTCAGCTTGGCCCTTTTTTTCAAAGTAGCGAACAGCGTAGGGCTTTCGATTCCCCGCGGTGGCCGTGCGGTAGTGCACCCGCCACCTGTCTCGCTCTCTATCGAAGACGATTCGCACTGTCGGAAGTGTCGGAATTTGAGAAGCTCAATTCAGTATGACGCGGGATAACTCAGTCAGAATCGGGCCAAGCGCAAGCCTTTTGTTTTGTGGGTTTTCCTCAGGAAATAGCGGAATCATTCGGGTTTGGACTGGTGGGCGAGGAGGGATTTGAACCCCCGACCAACAGTGTGTAAAACTGCTGCGCTAACCCCTGCGCCACTCGCCCCAATCCGCAGGCGTGGGTAACAGCTCTGGCGGGACAGGGCAAGGCCGCGCCCCGGTGACGATGCAGCAGGCCGCGCATCCAGAGGCTGTCGGCAGCACGAGGTGTTTCCACCCGGAGAGGCCTCACACCAAGGACACGAAGGACGCAGAGGGCCGCCTCGCCAATGCCTGGCAGGGCTCGGTTCCGCCCCGCCTATGGAGTGGCCACCACGTCACTTCGGACCCCGCGTCGGTTCTGCGGGTGCGGTGAGGATGGGGGCGGCAAAGGCAAAGGCCCCGTCGGCCTGAGGCGTGTCGGCGAGCCGGAAGACCTCGTAGATGCGCTTGCGCTCGGATGGGGTGCAGACGCTGCCCTCGGCCCGCCGCCACAGCCCCAGGCGCAGGCCTCCCTCGTGGGCATGGTCCACATGCCGGTGCAGGATGAAGGAGTCCACGCCGGGCTGGGCCGCGACCTGACGCCAGGCGTACACATAGGCGGCCGCCTGGATCGCCTCGCCGTCCGATCCGTCCGGCGTGTGGAATCCCTGCTCGCTCAGGATCACCCGGCGGGGCTGTCCGGCATGTCGCAGTTCCGGCTGCTCCAGATACCGGCTCAACTGATCCAGATTGCGGAAGGTGATGCGCGGCGTGGTGCGCCAGTCGGGCGTGGCCGAGGCGTCGTTCCAGGTGCGGGGATTGAACAGGTTCTCCGGGTAGGGATGAAACGCCACGTGCCAGTCGAAGTCCCCGCCCTCGCGCGCGGTCCGGGAGAACAGGTCCAGGAAGTTCCGTCCGGCAAAGGCCTGGCCGGCATCCCCGCCGGGGTAGCGGATGTTCCAGTGATGCTCCAGGGAGACATAGACCCGTCCGTGTACGGACTGCCGCCGCACCGCGTCATGCACCGTGCGCACGGCGCGCAGGTAGTCCCCGGTGAATTCCTCCAGCGTCACCCGGCCCATGTTCGACCAGAACCAGTGCGAGTTCACCTCGTTGCCCACGATCCAGTTCCAGACCCGTCCGTGGTGGGCGTCCGGACGCGACCACCGTGCCGCCATCATCTCCACCGTGGCCGACAGCCAGTCCCGGGCCTCGGGGGTGGAGGTGTTGAAGGCCGACAGCCGGTTCGGGCAGTTCGTGTCATAGCCCGGATGCTGCAGCAGTCGGCGGACCTCGGGATCGCCACTGACATAATTCAGCAGGATCAGGGACACGATCACCCCGCGTCCGGAGAGCGGGCGGATCTGCTGGTCCAGGGCCTCCAGGGCGCCTCGATGGAAGCGGTAGGTGCGCCCCCCATACTCCCATCCGGGGTTGGCCGGATCCGCCTTGGGATCCACCAGGGCCGCCAGATCCACGTTCAGCGCCGCATGGGCCACCCCGAGGGCCAGCGCATCGTCCACCATCTGCACCTGCAGCCCCTTCTTCGAGGCGGCAGTCGGGAAGGGTTCTGGATTGGGGGCAGACACGGCGGCGTGCGGCGCCCCAAAGCAAAACGAGAGCACCGCCATCAGCCCGCAAATTCCTGACCTTTGCATGGGCATCCGACGCATTCCCCCGGAAACCCCTTCGATGGAAGCGCCGTCCCTGGGAAAGGACGACGGATGAACGAAGAAGGATCAAGGACGCGGGCTGCCTTCAAGGCCAGGGGAACCCGGGGAACTTGGCGCGGAGGGGAGCGCGGAGCGTGGGGTAGCTCTTCTGACGCCAGGATGGGAAATCCGTGGTGACTGCCAGGCGTTTCTGGTCGGGCGACTGCAGCACCAGTCGCACCGGGAGGCGTCCCTCGGCTAGCAGTGGATGCAGTTTCAGTGCGAAGGCCTCTGTGAGCCGGACCAACCCCTCCGGACCTTCCGGTGTTTCCTCCTCTGTCGCCTCGGCCGACTCGGTGTACTGCAGACGCAGGGGCTTGTCGCCGGGTCCCGGGATGCTGGTGGGCAGCAGTTCGTCGAGGAATCCCCGCTGCGCGGGGTCGAGGTGCGCGCCGAAGGCCTCGCGCAGGTCGGTGGCCTGCGCGTCCTTGATCAGCGTGAGGCCGCGAAAGGCGCGGGTCAGGGCGTGGCGGATCCCCGCGCCATCCAGCGGCGGGATCTCCAGTTCGGGGGCGATCCGGGAGAGCAGTTGCACCCGCGCCACGAACTGCCGGACGCCGTGATCAAGCTTGGGCAGCTCGAACCAGCCGGCGGCGAAGGCGTCCGCCAGCGCCCGGCCGGCCGCATCGGGATCCACATCCCTGCAATGATCGCGGCGGACCACCAGATCCAGGAATCGCGTCTCGCGCAGCGCCGCCACCCGTTTGTGCAGGCGGTCCACCTCGCAGACCTGGCGCTGGTTGACATGCTGCGGATACAACTGCTCCAGCCATTCCGGACGCACGGCGGTGGCCAGCGTGATCAGGGTGGTCCGGCCGTGTCGTCCGTCCACTTCCCGCAGCGCCGCAGCCACCAGCAGTTCACTGTCCACCACGCTCTCCCGCGCCAGGGTGGCGGTGCGTCCCTCGGCCAGACGGCAGTCGAGGCTGCCCGTGTCCTTGCGCACGGCGAGCTGGTCCATGAACCCGGCGGCGATGCAATGGGGCAGGGGATCCACCGCGGCAGCCGGGCGGGTCGCCGGTCCGGCAGCCGGCGGTTCCGGTGCGGGGTCCCGCGACACCAGCCGCTCCCGCTCCGCGATGCCCATCAGTTGCCGGAAGGTGTCCTCCACCTGACGGGCCGTTTGCGCGTGGATGCCCATGCGGCGGCAGGCGCCCGGATCGAACTGGCAATTCCGGGCGTACTGGTGCGCGCGCAGCAGGGTGTGGAAATCACTGTCGCGGCTGCCTTCAAACAGTTCCCGCGCCTCCTTGAGGTGCGCGTCATCACGTCCCGGGCGCACCAGCAGGTCGCGTCCGCTGGTCAGTGCCGCACAGAGGGCCGCCGCGGGCACGCAGCCGTGCTTCGAGGCCTCGACCAGCATGCGGGCATAGCGGGGATGCATCGGCAGGCGCAGCATCTGCCGTCCGACCGGGGTGAGATCCGAGGTCCGGGGAGCGGGGGCATCGGCTGCAGACCCCGGGGCTGCCGCCGGCGGTTCCAGCGCACCGAGGGTGATGAGCAGCCGCTCGGCACGTGCCACCGCCGCGGGGTCGGGACGGTCCAGCCAGTCGAAGGCCGCGGCGTGCCGGATGCCCAGGGAGTGAAGCAGCAGCACCACTTCGGCGAGATCGGATCTCCGGATCTCCGGGGTGTTCCGTTCCGGTCGGTCGAGCTGTGCGCTTTCGGTCCAGAGGCGCCAGCAGGTGCCCGGGGCGGTGCGTCCGGCCCGCCCGGCCCGCTGGTCGGCCGAGGCGCGGCTGATCGGTTCGATGGCCAGGGTCTGGATGCCCCGGGCCGCGTCGTAGCGGGCGACGCGGGCGATGCCCGAGTCCACCACATGCCGGATGCCGTCAATGGTGACGCTGGTCTCGGCGACATTGGTGGCCACCACGATCTTGCGCCGCTCGAAGGACTGGAAGGCGCGGTCCTGCTCCTCCGGCGGCAGGTCGCCGTGCAGCGGCAGAAAGACGCAGGGTTCCGGAAGACGGGCGGCGCGCAGGGCGTTGAGCGTGGACAGGATCTCCCCCATGCCCGGCATGAACACCAGGATGTCGCCTTCCGCGCCCGACTGGACGATCCGCTCCACGGCATCCGCCGCCTGCTCGGGGGCTGGACGCTCATCGCCGTACTCCGCCCAGCGGATCTCCACCGGATAGGCGCGTCCCTCCGAGGAGAGCACCGGCGCGCACGGAGGCTCCGGGGAATCGGGGCGCGCGGTCAGATAGCGGGCGACCGGTTCCGTCTCCAGGGTGGCCGACATCACCACCAGCTTGAGGTCCGGACGCGTCGTCTGCTGGAGCCGCTTGGCCAGCGCGAGGGCCACGTCGCTGAGCAGGTTGCGCTCGTGGAATTCGTCAAAGATCAGCACCCCCACGTCGCGCAGTTCCGGATCCTCCTGCATCCAGCGCAGGAGAATGCCCTCGGTGACAAAGCACAGCCGGGAATCCCGGGACAGGTGGTCCTCGAAGCGCACCTGGTAGCCCACCTCCCCACCGAGGGGCTGACCGCGTTCCCACGCCACCCGGGCGGCCACCGTGCGCGCGGCCACCCGCCGCGGCTGGAGAATCACGATGCGCCGGTCGCCGGCGATGCCGCCGTCCAGCAGCATCTGGGGCACCTGCGTGGTCTTGCCCGAACCGGTGGCGGCCACCAGCACCAGCGCGTTGCCATGCCGCAGGCCGCGGAGCAGGTCGAAGTGGAGCTGCCAGACCGGCAGTTCGCGGGGATCCATGGCGGGACGGGGCCTGCGCCTCAGCGCGGGCGCAGCACCAGCACCGCCACCAGAGCGACGGCGGTGACCGCGGCCAGCATGCCGGAGGGCATGAATTTGCGGCCCTTGGAGTACCGGATGCCGAACACCGCCACCAGAGCCCCGAGTTCCACCGGGGCGACGAGGAAGGGCAGGAGGCCGCGCAGCACCAGCACCAGCAGCACCGCAGAGACCACGGCGGTGATCAGGGACACCTTGCTGCCCGCCTTCAGGAAGCCGACCAGGCCTCCTGCCAACAGGAAGCCGATGTAGATCCAGAGCACTGTTTGCCAGTTCATGAAGCGGCGAGCATAGACCGGAAACCGGCTCAGGGAATCCCGAACTTTGCGACGGCGTGCCGGGGACTGCGGAGGGGCGGCGGCTCAGCGTCCGCATTGCGCCTCGTGGCGCAGGGCGTGATCCACGAGGACCAGGGCGGCCATGGCCTCGACCATGGGCACGGCCCGCGGCAGCACGCAGGGATCGTGGCGGCCGCGGCCCTTCAGGGTGGTGTCCTGGAAGGCGGCGTCCACGGTGTCCTGCTCGTGCATGACGGTGGCCACCGGCTTGAAGGCGACGCGGAAATGGATGGTTTCGCCGTTGGTGATGCCGCCCTGGACGCCCCCGCTGCGGTTGGTGGTGGTGCGGACCCGCCCGTCCACGTTGCGGAAGGCGTCGTTGTGCTGGCGTCCGGTGAGCGAGACCCCGGCAAACCCGCTGCCGATCTCAAACCCCTTGGTGGCGGGCAGGGACAGCATGGCCTTGCCCAGGTCGGCCTCGATGCGGTCGAAGACCGGCGAGCCCCATCCCGCCGGGGCGCCGCGCACCACGCCGGTGATGAGTCCGCCCACGCTGTCGCCCTCGGCCCGGGCGGCCTCGATGCGCTCAATCATCCGTGCGGCCACCGCGGCATCGGGGCATCGCACGATGTTGGACTCGATCCCGGCGGCGGTGACGGTCTCGACATCCACCGGGGCCTCGATGTCCTGGACGCGGGAGACACAGGCCAGGATGGATACCCCCCAGCGCTCGCGAAGCAGCTTGCGGGCGACGG
>JAFLEG010000115.1 GCA_017302195.1 Verrucomicrobiota bacterium | reverse complement strand
GTCCCGCACGCTGCACTGGAGATGGATTCGGTCGCCCGCCCGCTCCAGCAGCTCGAATTTGAGGCGGATTTCACCGCGCTCGGTGAATTTGACCGCATTGTTCACCAGGTTGGTGAGGATCTGCCCCAGACGGAGCGGATCGCCGCGCAGGTGGTCCGGAAGCCCGGGTGCCACCTCCGCCAGAAACTCCAATCCCTTGTCGTGGGCGCGCTGGGCGGTGACCACGGTTACCGAACTCACCACTTCGTCCACCGAGAAGTCCGTGCTCTCCAGCTCCAGTCTGCCGGCCTCGATCTTCGAGAAGTCCAGGATGTCATTGATGATTGCCAGCAGGGAGGTCCCGGCCGAGTGCACCTTGCTGATGTAGTCCCGCTGGCGGGAGTTCAGCGACGTCTTCAGGGCGAGATGCGACAGCCCGATGATGGCGTTCATCGGGGTCCGGATCTCGTGGCTCATGTTCGCCAGGAACATGGACTTCATCTGGGTCGCCTCCTCGGCCTTGGCCTTGGCAGCCGCGAGATCGTCCTTTTGGGCCAGCAGCTCCTGCTGCGACTGCGACAGCTCCTCGGTCTGCTCCTCGAGTTGGCGTGCCTGCTCCTGGGTGGTGGCCAGCAGATCGCGCGTGCGCAGGTTGCGATTGAGCACCTCCAGGCTGAGCGCGGCCACGGGAAGCAGTTCCTCGATCAGTCCCCGCTCCTGGCCGCCCAGGGTCTGGAAGGATCCGAACTCCAGCACGCCCACCAGGGCCTCCCGGGTGACCAGGGGCCAGGCGGTCACCTGGCGCGGGGCCGCGCCGCCCACCCCGGAGGTCACGCGGAGGTACCCATCAGGCAGGTCTGCGAGGGTCAGGGAGACCCGCTCGGCGGCGCATTGTCCCACCAGTCCCTCGCGCAGCCTCACCCGCTCCGGGGATCGCGGGTCATGGGACAGCCCGTAGGCTGCGACCCGGTGCAGGACGTCGCCCTCCGGCTCCATGGCGTAGAATCCGGCCACGCCGCCCCCGAGAGCCGGGATCAGCGCGGACAGCAGTCGTTGCCCGAAATCCTCCTGGGAGGCTGCGGACTGGAGGGTGCCGGACACCCGGGCGCCGTGGGTCTTGATCCACCGCTGCGATTCCATGGCGGATGCGCCCTCCTTGAGCACGGCAATGGAGCGGGCCAGATCCCCGGTTTCGTCCGGCGCTGAGATCCCGGGGATCGCCCTGGAAAAATCCCCGTGTGCGATGGATTCCACCGAGTCCTTCAGGGCGCGGATGGGATGCAGGATTCGCCGGAAGGTGATCCAGCCGAGCCCGGCCGACAGCGCCAGCGCGGTGCCGAACGCCACCAGTTGGTTGCTTCGGACATTCTCGACGGCTGCAACGGCATCGCGGCCCGATCCCATGGCCAGACGCTCGTTGTACTGGATCCACTCCTCCGACGCCTCGTTGAGCCGCTCGCCGTGTCCGGTGAGCGTGCCCAGCAGCAACCCGGCCTCGATCTGGAGTCCCGTGTCCACCTTCGCAACAATGTCCCCGGCACTCGAGATCCAATCGGTGGCCAGTTCCTGGTACCGCCGCATCAGGCGGCGATCCTCGGCGTCACTGGTCAGTTCCTCGGAATATCGGCGCATCAGCCGGTCGAACTCCGACTTCTGCGTCATGAACATCCCCCGGGCATCGGAGCGGGCGGCTGCGTTGGTGCGCAGCAGGCAGTCCCGGACCGATACCCGCATTTCGTTGAGCGACCTGGAAATGCGCCCCAGGGTGGCGATGCTCGGGATCTGGGCCTGGGCCACGAACCGTGTTTGCGTCTCCACCTTCAGCAATTGGCTGCGCGAGTACAGTCCCAGCGTGGCAAACACCAGAAGGGGGGCGATCGCGAGCAGGAGAATCCGACGGGCGATGGTCATGGGGAGGGGGGAATCCGTTGGGGGTTGCTCGAAAGGGGCGCCGGTTGAAATACACCGTTTCGGCCACCGCAAAAATGGTCTGCGGCGGCGCCGAGATGCTCCGAGGGATCCAGCAGCAGCAGTCCGTCGCGTGCCAGCGCTCCGCGGAGCCGCTCCACCACCCGGCGACGGTGACCCCGGCTCAGGTACATGAGCACGTTGCGGCAGAAGATCACGTCAAAGGGGCCTCCCAGGTTCCATCCGGGTTCGATCAGGTTGTGAATCCGGAACGATACGGACTGTCGGAGGGAGTCCTGGATTCTGAGGGAACCACGGGCCGAAGGCGGATGGTGGAAGAAGCATCCGCGCCGTCCGGTTTCGAGCGTTTCCAAGGATGCGCGGGAATACTCGCCCCGTTCGGCCCGGGCAAGTGCTGCGGCGTCGGCATCGCTTCCCAGCAGTTCCACAGGACCGCCCCGCCGTCCTGTCATTTCCGCGAGTCGGATGGCCAGCGACCAGAGTTCCTCGCCGGTGGACACGGCCGCCGACCATGCCGCGGCCCGGCCGCGTCGGTGGGAGGCCCAGAGCAGGTGTTCTGCCGCCAGATCAAAGTGGTAGGGGTTTCGGAAAAAGGCGGTGTGGCTGGTGGTGACCAGCGACACCAGTTGATGGGCCGAGTCCGGGTCGCCGGACTCGGCCCCGGTCAGGAAGCGCTCCCGCGCCGCGGTCCCGGCGAGGCCCATCCGGCAGGCACGCCTGTCCAGGGTCGGACGCTGGCGATCGTGAATCTCGATTCCGAGCCGTTCGAGGGCGAGGGCTCTCAGCCGCAGGAATTGCCCGGCCGTGAGCGTCATGGGACAGGAATGCCTGAAGGCGGACTCCGGGGCAAGCGGCCGAACCGGGGAGATTATTGCATCCGGCCGAGCGCCGCCTTGAGCTGCTCGATCACCAGCGGACGGTCCTGCGCCTCCACCTGAGCGGGATCGAGGACCAGCGAGAAGCCCTTGCGCGAATCGTCGATGCGCCGCTGCACCACGGTGGTGCCGCGGGGGCCCACGACGGAGTAGGTCTGGATCGGACGTTCAAAGCCCTTCACAAAGATGGGCTCCTTGGGCAGGCACTCGAAGTCCTCCTTCACCAGCAGCCAGGTCTCATGGACAATCAGGATCTCCCCGGGCTGGGCGGCCGACTGGAGGCGGCTGGCGAGGTTCACCTGGTTCCCGATGATGGTGTAGGCCATGCGCTCCTCGCTGCCGAAGTTGCCCACGGTGCAGAAGCCCGTGGTCAGGCCCATGCGGATCTCGAATCCCCGCGGAATGCCACGGTCCGCCCACTCAGCTCCCAGTTCGGCGAGGGAGTCCCGCATCTCCAGCGCCATGTGCACCGCAGCCCGTGCATCCTCCGCCACCCCCAGGCTCTCGGGATCCCCGAAGAAGACCAGCACGGCGTCCCCCATGAATTTGTCGAAGGTGCCCCCATGCTTGAGGACGATCTGGGCCATGCGGTTCAGATAGCCGTTCAGGATGAAGGCCAGGTCCTCGGGTTCCATGCCCTCGGTCTGGCGGGTAAATCCCACGATGTCCGAGAAGAAGACGGTGAGCTTCTTCCGGCTGCTGCCGATGCGGGCATCCTGACGTCCCTCGAAGATGGACCGGTACACCTGTGGGGAAAGGTATCGGGACAGTTTCTCGGACAGGGTTTGGAGGTGACGCCGGGACTGTCGCAGGGCGAGGTGGGTGCGGACCCGCGCCAGGACAATGGGGGGGCTGACCGGCTTGGCCAGGTAATCCACCGCGCCCAGTTCGAAGCCCCGCGCCTCGTCATCCACCTCCGTCTTGGCGGTACAAAAGATGACCGGGATGTCCCGGGTGCGCGGATCGGCGGACAACTGCCGGCAGACCTCATAGCCATCCATCTCGGGCATCATCACATCCAGCAGGATGAGGTCCGGCGGTGAGTCCCCCTGCGCGATCTTCAACGCCTTGGCCCCGTTGAGGGCCACCTTCACCTGATGGCTTCCCCGGAGGATGGCGGCGAGGACGTCCACATTCTCCGGGGCGTCATCCACGATGAGGATCTGGGCGGGTGCGGCGTTGTCGGAAGGTTGGGAGGCTGACATGACGCAGAGGGAGGGCAGTCCGCAGGAGGCGGGATCGGCAAAGGATTGCTTCAAGCGCGTGGAACCGTCCACAAGAGCCTGCTCCCCGCGCTGTCCGGCCTGGAACAAGGCCGGGGCCGATCGCTACCTGCCGGAAGCCGCCTGGGTCAGGTCCGCAGCCAGCTCCGCCGGGGTCCATTCGTTGCCCGGATACACCTTCACCAGGCGTCCATCCGGACCGATGATCAGCGTGCGCAAATTGTGGTTCACTTCGGAGATCGGCACGTGGCGCGAGAAATAGAGTCCGCTGCTCACCGCGAAAGGCTCGATCTGGTCCATGCTTCCCGTGGCAAGCGTCCAGTGGGCGGGATCCGCCTTCCACCGCGCCCCATAGGCACGCATCGTGGCCGGGGTGTCGTACTCCGGGTCAAAGGTCACGGTCAGGAGCTGCCAGTTGGTTGGACCCGATTTGGCCTCCAGCAGCCGCCGCTGGGTCTGTTCGAAGTGGTCGCTGATGCGCGGACAAAACAACGGGTAGGGGCACCGCGTGAAGACGAAGGTGACCGCCAGGGCCTGTCCGCGGAATGCGGCCAGATCGAAGCGGGCGCCCATTTGATTGGTGAAGTTGTAGTTGGGGACGGCATCCCCGGGCTTCAGCTCCGGGACATTGGGCAGCACCCGGAATCCGGGAAGGGCGGCGTTGGTTGGCGCGGAGGTCACCAGGGCGTTGCTCACCACCTGGATCTGATCAATCCATCCGTCGGTTTCGGTGACGCGCATGCGGAACCGGATGCCATCCCCGGCATGCAGGCCGGCCAGTTCGTTGGTGTCCCGGACCGCCAGCGGCATGGTCATGGCCATCATGTAGCCGGGAATCTCCTCGTGCCGCACCACCAGGGACTTCTCCTCGGGCTTGAGCGACAGCACGACGCCCCGCACATCGTAGTTGGTGACGGACTCCCCGGACGCAGCCGCCGGATCAGCGCCGGGGCGCTTGCAGCCGGGACCCAGCAGGAGGACGGCGAGCGCCAGTACGCCCCACAGACCTCCGGCGCCCGGACCCCAACGGCGCACGCCCCCTCTCCTTTCCGCGGACCCCTGGATGCGTCGTGCGTGCACGTGTCCTCCGGTCCCGGGGGGTCAGCCAATCAGTGCCGCGTGAGCTGCGGGAAGGGGGAGCAGCCCCTGGTTATCCCAGACATAGCGTCCGATCCGCTTGGGCGGACGGTCCTTGCGCTCGGGCTTATGGGCCTTTTCAGCGGCAGGCGTTGAGGGGGCCGTTGGCTCCGGACGGGGCAGGGGCTTCTTGGCAGTCTCCAGGGTGCCCGAGGCGAACTCAATCACGTGGCCCTGATGCACCAGCCAGTGCAGATCGCTGAGCACGGCCTGCTGCTCCGCGGTGGGCTCCGGCGTTGCCGCCACAGCCGGGGCCGGGGGCGGGGTCACGGAAGCCTCCGAGGGACCCGAGGGTGCACTGGCCTCCGGTTGCGGGGCGGGTGCCGCAGCGGCCGTCTCCGGAGAGGGAGGCACCGGCGTGGGAACGGGCAGATTCGGGGCCAGTGCTTCCAGGAGCTTCTTGCGCGTGGTTTTCGGGTTGCCGTTGATCCAGTCCATGATGCGCCGGATGCCCGGTTGCACCGCCGTGGTTTCCAGATCGAGGTAATGGGGTCGGGCCACCGCCACATGGACGGCGGTCTTGTCACGCTTGAAGAACTGCAGGCCGGCCTGGGCAAAGGCCCCGCTGAGGGCGGTCATGGTCCGGATGGGGAACCGGCGCTCGCGGTCCAGGGTGACGCGGAGCACGCGGAGCAGCGGTTCCGGCAGCCGCGGTGCATTCGGTTCCCGGCGCAGCATCCAGGACGGCACCTCCTTGACCAGTCCGGCAGCATGGGTCTCCATGAAATGGGCCTCCACCTCGGCCATCGTCGCAAGGGTCTTCGGCTCCGGCACGTTGAGGGTGGTGTACTCCAGACGATGGCTCTGGGATTCCTGCCACTGTTTCACCGCCGCCTCGTCCTTCACGATCCGCACCCGGCTCTTGAAGGCCTCGAAGGGCATTCGGGGCGCGCGCTGGGCGTGCAGTTCACGCAGCTTCTCCTGGTAGCCATGATAGTTGGGTGGCCCCAGGACCAGGTCGTCGAAGACCGCCACGAGGGTCCAGACGCCCTTGGGTGGGTCGCAGGGCTGCTTGGTGGTCTGGTAGAAGGAGTCGAAATGAGCCTTGAGCGCGTGACGCCGCGCCTCCCCCTCGCTCAGCCAGAGGCTGTCGTCGAGCGAGCATACAAAGAGGGGCTGTGCCGGCTTGCCATCCGCGCCGCGCTGCACCTTGAAGGTCACCTCGTACCGATCGGGTTTCTGCACCACCAACCCGGCGACCTCCATCAGCGGATAAGCGCGGCCGCTGATCTTGATTTGCCGACCCAGCGAGGCAACGCCGGCCGGATCGGGGCGGAGATCCACCTCCACGGGAATCAACGGCTCCGGCGGGGCTTCCCGTCGGAAGTCCCGTCGCGGACCCCGGTCGCGGTCGCCGCGCGAGGATGCCTGGGTGGGATCCCAGCGCAGCCCGGGTGCCGAGCCGCCGCCCGCGGGACCTCCCGGACCACCCGGACCTCCGGGACGCGATCCAAATCCAGGGCGCGGCCCGCGCCCGCCTCCGGGACCCCCGCCCGGACGTCCGCCAAACCCGGGGCGCCCGGACCCGCCGTCCCGTCGGGGACCACGGTCAAAGCCGCGGCCGCCTTCGCGGCGGGATCCGCGTCCGGACTCCTCGGTGCCGTCATACTTGGCATACTTGGAGGCGTCGGAGGTGGATTGCTGGGCCCACGCGGGAAGGAAGGCCTTTTCGAGGTCGAGGGACAGATCGAGGGGTTCGCTCATGGATGGAAAGGTTCCGCACACGCGGCGGAATTTGCATTTAGCAAAGGCGCGGGACCATGCCGGCCGGCTGCTTGAAATGCAAGCAATGGCTCGGATTCGCAACGGTTCCGGAGTCGTTTCTGCGGCGGTGCCGGGGCCGCAGATTCCGGGAGGATGCCCGGACAACGCCGGGGGCAGTTCCGACTTGCCCGCTGATCGGGATGGACGGGAAGCTGCGCCGGTGCCGATCCCGTCCCTCTCGTCCCTTGGACGCGACCCGCTCGCCGTCCGGGTGGCGCCCTTCGCGGTGTTCCTCGTCCTGACATCCCTTCAGGGACAGTTTGGCGAGGCATCGCGGTACTGGCTGTACCTCGTGAAGACACTGCTGGGGGCGGGGATGCTGTGGGTGGTCTGGGACCGGATTGCCGAATGCCGCTGGTCCTTCAGTTGGGAGGCGGTGGCGGTGGGTGTGGCGGTATTCGGGCTGTGGGTGGGGCTGGAGGGACGGTATCCGCCGCTGGATGCCCTGACGGCCCAGGTGGGGCTCGGGCGGGCGCCGGATACCACGACACCGCCGCCGCCGTGGAATCCGTTCCTTCACTTCGGTTCCGGCTCCGTCCTGGCCTGGGGGTTCGTCGTGGTTCGGCTCCTCGGCTCGACACTGGTGGTGCCGCCGCTGGAGGAGACCTTCTATCGGTCCTTTGCCTACCGGTTCATCGCCGACAAGCGCTGGATGGATCTGCCCTTGAATCATTGGAGCCCGATGGCCTTTGCGGTGGTGTCGGCGGCGTTTGGACTGGTGCACAGGGAATGGGTTCCGGGAATCCTGTGCGGCATGGCCTATCAGGGGCTGGTGCTGTGGAAAAACCGCCTGGGAGACGCCATGACGGCCCATGCCATCACCAATCTGCTGCTCGGCCTGTGGGTGGTGGGGAGATCGGCCTGGCAGTTCTGGTGAACCGATGAGCAGTCCCTGGATGAACCGCGGGGAAGGGTCCGCTCCCGAAGCCTCGCCGGGTCCGCCATGCGTGGTGTTCGAGGACGACGACCTGCTGGTGGTCCACAAGCCGCCGGGATGGAACACCCACGCGCCGGCGCCGTATTCGGGCGAGGGGATCCACGAATGGCTCAAACATCGGGAACCGCGATGGGCCCGGCTGGCGATCGTGCACCGCCTCGACAAGGACACCAGCGGACTCCTGGTCTTTGGCAAGACACCGGAGGCCAATCGCTCCCTCACGGGACAGTTCGCCCGTCGCGAGGTGCACAAGCATTACCTGTGTGTGACGGACCGTCCGGTGGCCCAGGAATCGCTGACCGTACGCAGCGGCATGGTGCGGATGGGAGACCGTCATGCCATCGCGCCCGAGGGCACCGGCGATCGGGCGGAAACGAGGTTTCGCATGGTGCGGCGGGAGGGGGCGAAGACCTGGATGGAGGCGGAACCGGTCACCGGACGCACCCATCAGATCCGCGTACACGCCGCCTCCCGGGGCTGGCCGCTCCTGGGAGATCGCCTCTATGGCGGTTCCCCGGCATCCCGCCTTTACCTGCACGCCGCCCGGCTGGCTCTCGGACATCCAAGGGATGGCCGGCCCATGGCCTGGGAGGCACCGGTGGAGTTTGCGAGGCCTCCCGCTGCAGCCTTGCGTGCTGGAATCCTGCGGGAGGCGGAGACCTCGGTGTGGCGGGCGATCCACGGGGCTGCGGACGGATGCCCCGGAAGTTACCTGGAAATGTGGGCGGACTCCCTGCTCATCGAGTCGGAGCAGGCGCCCCCGGGCGGCAACGAGGCGTCGCTGCGGAGCTGGATCCGCTCGGTGGCGGGGGATGAGGCGGCTGGAGCCTCCCGCATCTGCTTCAAGGCACTGCGCCGTCAGGTCCGGCAGACGGATCCGGCGGACGCCTCGCCGCGCCTGCTCGCCGGTCCGCCGGCGCCGCCGCGATTCGGCATCCGCGAAAATGGCGTCCGCTTCGAGGCCGGCTTTGCCGAGGGGTATTCGACAGGGCTGTTCCCGGACCAGCGGGACAACCGCCGGCGCCTGCTGACGGGCCACGTTGCTGCCGACTTCCCGGCCCTGACGCCGCCTGCGGCCGGGGCCGCCGTGCTGAACACCTTTGCCTACACCTGCGCCTTCAGCGTCTGCGCGGCGCTGCGCGGATGCCGTACCACGAGTCTGGATCTCTCGCGCAAGTATCTGGAGTGGGGACGGCGTCATTTCGAACTCAACGGACTCGATCCCGGCGGCCACGAGTTCATCCACGGGGATGTCTTTGAGTGGCTCGACCGCCTGCGCCGCAAGGGGCGACAGTTTCAGGTGGTGATCCTCGACCCGCCGACCTTCTCGCGCTCGCGGGAGCATGGCGACTTCCGGGCGGATGCCGACTACGGGGATCTCGTATCCCGGGCGCTGCCGCTGCTGGCGGCGGAGGGCGTCCTGCTGGCGTCCACCAACGCGGCCCGGTGGGCGCCGGCAGACTTTCTGAAGGCGGTCCATGGGGCAATCCAGGCCGCGGGCCGCCGGGTGACCCACGAGCACTATGCTCCCCAGCCGCCGGATTTCCCGGTGACCCGTGACGAGCCCGCCTATCTGAAGACGGTCTGGATGAGGATCCGGTAGTTTTCGCCTCAATTCACGGCCCCCCGACCTTCCGGCGGAATGCCGCGTGTCAAAACCGACGGGCAATTGTAGGCTTTCCCCGACGTGAAGACGGGATCGTTTGACGACATCACGGCGGTGCTCGCCG
>JAFLEG010000114.1 GCA_017302195.1 Verrucomicrobiota bacterium | reverse complement strand
CAAACCGGCGCGTCACCCCCCGCGCCATCAGCGCCGGCATGAGCTCCGATTCAGACATCCCCACGTCCCGCAATGGCCTGATGGCTCGGCACGACGCGGTGCATTTAACCGGACCGCCCCACACTTGCCAGCCTTCCGGAGGCGGACCGGTGAACCGTGCCGCCGACCTTGGATTCTCAATCCGGACCGGCAACGGCAGGGCGCGGACTGCGACCCTCCGAGGCGCCCTCCACCGGCCCCACCTGCAGGCCGCCGCTTCCGCCCACCACGCGGCGCAGGTGGGCGGCGATGTCGGACGCGCGGGCCGTCATCCAGGCGGCGGACTCCGGATTCAGGTGCTGGCAGCAGTTCCGCTCCCAAAGCCCAAGCCAGCGGACGAAATGCTCCGGCTGGATGCCCAGCGGGAGGTGCGCCGCGGCGAAGCCACCGGGGTAGTTGGAGGCGGCGCCCAGTTGCCGTGCCCAAAAGCTCCCGATCTTCTCCAGATGGGCCGGCCAGTCGTGGATGTGGGCGTTGAAGATCGGCCCGAGCACGGCGTCCTGCCGGATGTCGGCATAGAAATGACGCAGGAGGTTCTGGAGCGCCGGAGCGCCACCCAGGCGATCCCAGGGAGTCTCTGCGGGCGATCCGGTCTTGGCGATCATGGCTCCCGAACCTCCCGCGTCCGAACGCGACGATCAAGCCCGCGACGGTCCGGCAGGACCCGCCTCCCGGGGGAGCGCACATGCAGACGCCATCAGCCCGGTTCGGGAGACGCGCGCGGCTCATGGAAGACTCGCCCCATCCACCCGGGAGCGGCTTCGGGAGGCTTCCGGGCACCCGGTCCACCCTTGCCGCTGGTCCCGGTGTCTGGCAGAACGCCCTTTTATGCATTCGTTCCGGTACGTCGGCAGGGAGTTGTGTTGCGAGGGGGTGTCGCTGTCCGCGCTGGCGAAGAAGCATGGGACGCCCCTGTACGTCTATTCGCAGGGCACGCTGACCGGACACTACACGGGACTGGACCAGGCCCTGGCGCCGCTGGAGCACCTGATCTGCTTCGCCATGAAATCCAACTCCAATCTGGCCGTGATCCGCACGCTCGCCGATCTGGGCGCCGGATTCGACACGGTGAGTGCCGGGGAGATCCAGCGTGCGGTGGCCGGGGGCGGTGACCCGCGGAAATGTGTCTTCGCGGGCGTGGGCAAGTCCGAGGAGGAGATCGCCTATGCGCTGTCCCAGGACATCTACTGCTTCAACGTGGAGTCGGAGGCGGAACTCCGGCGCATCAGCCGGGTGGCGGTCCGGCGACGGCGGATCGCGCCGGTGGCGGTCCGGGTAAATCCCAACGTGGATGCCGGCACCCATGCCAAGATCACGACCGGCACCTACGAGAACAAGTTCGGCATCGCCTTTGAACAGGTGGAGGGCGTGTACGCCCGCGCCGCCCGCCTGCCGAACCTGCGGCTGCGGGGGCTGCAGATGCACATCGGATCCCAGCTCACCGACGTCGAGCCCTTCCGGCTGGCGGTGGCCAAGGTGGCGCCGCTGGCGGCCCGCCTCAACGCCCGCTACGGGTTCGACTTCTTCAGCATCGGCGGCGGCATCGGCATCGTGTACCGGCCTGCCCTGGCGAGCGCCGATCCCGCCTGGTGGTCCACCCGCGAGGGCCGCGCCATCCTCACCCCGCAGCGGTATGCCGACACCCTGGTGCCGCTGCTGAAGCCGCTCGGACTCCGGATCCTGGTCGAGCCCGGACGTTTCCTCTCCGGCAACGCCGGCGCACTGGTGACCCGGGTGGAATACATCAAGAAGACCGGGCGGAAGCACTTTGTGATTGTGGACGCGGCCATGAACGACCTCATCCGGCCCGCGTTCTACGACAGCTATCACGAAATCGTGCCGCTCACCCGGCGCGGCGGTGCGGTGGTGTCGTCGGATGTCGTCGGCCCGATCTGCGAGAGCGGCGATTTCTTCGCAAAGGACCGGCCGTTGCCCCGCGTGGCCGAGGGCGACCACCTCGCCCTGTTGAGCGCCGGCGCCTACGGATCCGTGATGGGGTCCAACTACAATTCGCGTCCGCTGGCCGCCGAAGTCCTGGTCCATGGCCGGAAGTCGGCCGTGGTCCGGACCCGTCAGCCGGTGGAGCAGATCTGGGCCGGCGAGGCTCCGGCTCCCTGGCAGCAGCGGCGCTGAACCACTCCCCAGCGTTCCGGTCGGTTTTGAGCTTGGCGCTGCCCGGCGCTGTGATACTCCGGGAGGCGTCATGCAAAGCTCCAACCCCGTACTTCGAAACGATCCCTTCGCCAGCGCTCCAGCCACCGGCGCCGTGATGACCATTGGCGGCGCGGTGTGGAAGACGGCGTTCCTCCTGCTCCTGGCCGTGGTCACCGGCTCCATCACCTGGATGCAGTTCAACGCCCGGGGCCCGGTGGCGGTGATGCCGTGGGTGATGGGGTCAGCCTTGGTGGCCCTCGGGATCGCCCTGGGCATCAGTTTCAAGCCGACCTGGGCGCCGGGGCTGGCACCGGTGTACGGGCTGCTGGAAGGGGTGGTTCTGGGCGGCCTCTCGGCCTGGTACACCGCGCAGTATCCCGGCAAGGGAATCGCCTTTGCCGCAGCCGGCGGCACCGTGGCCACGCTCGCGGGCATGCTCTTTGCCTACCAGACGGGCATCCTCCGGGCGACCGACACCTTCAAGCGCGGCGTCATCGCTGCGACCTTTGGCATC
Source organism: Verrucomicrobiota bacterium (assembly GCA_017302195.1). Taxonomy (GTDB): domain Bacteria; phylum Verrucomicrobiota; class Verrucomicrobiia; order Limisphaerales; family UBA9464; genus UBA9464. Next base: position 6,874 of record JAFLEG010000114.1, on the reverse strand, counting down.
TTCCTGTTCTACATGGCCTCCATGCTGCTGGGCATGTTCGGGGTCCAGATCCCGGGCGTGTTCGGGTCCGGGTGGGTGGGCATCGGCTTCAGCCTCTTCGTGGTGGCCATCGCCGCGATGAACCTGGTCCTGGACTTCGACTTCATCGAGCAGGGAGCCCGCTCCGGGGCCGCCAAATACATGGAATGGTATGCCGCCTTCGGCCTGATGGTGACCCTGGTGTGGCTGTACCTAGAGATCCTCCGGTTGCTGGCCAAGGTGGCGGGCCGCCGCTGAGGGTTCCGGCGATCGGGATCTGCCGCATGAACCGGTTTCTTCGCGCCGTTCACGTCCCCCTCGGGATTCTCCTGATCGCGCTGGCGCTTCCCGCGTCGGCCCAGGTGCCCAATTACTTCGCTCCCGGAGGCGGATTCCGGGCGGGCCGCTGGGATGCCTACGTGGCGATGGGCGGCGCCTCGCCTCACGGACTCAGCTACGAAAACGTCGGCGGCTCCTCGGACGACGTCTCCGTCTCCATTGACACCTACTTCCAGGGGGGTGTCGGCGTCGGCTACAACTTCAACCAGTTCTGGAACCTCAACTTCGAGATGCAGGTGGGGGCCCCGGATTTCTCCGTATCCGGCGCGGAAGGAATGTCCGGTGATGACACGGTCTATCTCGGGTCGGGACGCCTCAACCTGGACTGGAACATCCTTCCGGGAAACATCACCCCGGTTCTCTCCACCGGGGTGGGCTTCGTGACCCTGACCGTGGATGATCCGTCCGGCGGGGTGGTCTGCTATCCCGACTACTGGTGGGGATACGTGTGCTACACAGACACCAAGACCGAGGCGGCCTTCACGTGGAATGTCCGCGGCGGGCTCCGTGCGGATTTCCATAACGGCATCTTCGTGAAAGCGCTGGCCGGAGTGGAATGGTGGCTGCTGGATGGAGCAGAGGGCGTGCCCTACTCCATCTTCGGCACACTGTCGGTCGGGATGAGTTTCCGCTGAGTCCCCTGACCGGGTTGGGGTCGCGGGATGCGCCCTGACTCCGGGGTGAGCGCAGCAGGTGGGCACGAATTCGTCCACCTCAGCGAGAAGAACATTCAAGCGACCGGGACGCGGAATGCGGTTGGGTTGCGGGGTTCCCGGGAAGTGTGTCTGGAAGTTACCAGACTCACGTGACCGGACGCCGCCGCAACGCGTGGCCGTCCCGTGTGGGGGCACACGCCGCCCGGCGAGTCTTCGCCGGAAACTTCGGCACCTGGCACGGCCAGCCTGTGGGCGGCGTCCGGTCCCGCGATCTGCACCCGCTATTCCAGGCCAGCGGTCTCGGGAAAGCCAAACCGGATGTTCATGCTCTGCACCGCCTGGCCGCTGGCACCCTTGACGATGTTGTCCTCGGCGCTGACGACCAGGAGCCGTCCGGTCCGAGGATCCAGTCTCCAGGCGAACTCCACCACATTGGTGCCCACCACGTTCTTGGTGTCCGGCAGCGCCTTGCCTTCCAGACGGCGGACAAACGGCTCGTGCTCGTAGGCGGCGCGGTAACAGGCGGCAATCTCGTCACCCAGGACCGCAGCCTCCGCGGCGGTGGAGAAGTGGCGGGTCGGGGCCAGATAGAGCGTCGTGAGGATGCCGCGGTTCACCGGGATGAGGTGCGGCGTGAACTGAAGGGTGACCCGCTCCCCGGCGGCCAGGGACAGTTCCTGCTCGATTTCCGACAGATGCCGGTGCTTGGGAATCCCGTAGGCGCGCACGCTCTCATTGCACTCGCAGAACAGGTAGTCAGCCTCGGCCTTGCGCCCCGCCCCGCTGACACCGCTCAGGGAGTCGGCGATGATCCCGGCGGGCCGGATGATCTCGGCGCGGAGCAGCGGCAGCGTGGGAATCAGGATGCTGGTCGGGTAGCATCCGGGCGAGGCGATCAGGGAGGCGGTCCGGATCTGGTCCCGGTACAGCTCCGGCAGCCCGTACACCGCCTTGGACAGGAGGGCCGGGGCCGGATGCGGGTGGGCGTAAAACTCCTGGTACACCGCCGGGTCGCGCAACCGGAAGTCGGCGCTCAGGTCAATGACCGTGACGCCCGCGGCGTGGAGGGGGACCGCAAACTCGGCAGCCACGCCGTGCGGCAGGGCCAGAAAAACGACATCGGCGCGCGAGGCAAGCGCGTGCACGTCGGGCTCAACAAACTGCAGTGACCGGGCCTCCGGGTGACTTCCGAACCGGGGGAACACCTGGGCGACGGTCTGGCCGGCGCTGGACCGCGAGGTCACCGCCACCAGGTCGGCGTGGGGATGATGGAGCAGCAGCCGGACGAGTTCCTCGCCGGAGTACCCGGAGGCGCCGATCACGGCGGCCCGGATGGGAGTGCAGCATTCGTGCATGAAGTTCCTTCCAGAAAAAAAGCCCCGTGGCGTGAGCCAGCGGGGCTTTTGAAGCGGAAACCCGAGATCAGCGCTTGCTGAACTGGAACCGCTTGCGGGCGCCCGGCTGGCCGTACTTCTTGCGCTCGCGCATGCGTGAATCGCGGGTGAGCAGCTTCTCGGCCTTCAGCAGCGGGCGAAGCGCGGCATCCACCGTCAGGAGCGCACGGGCAATGCCGTGGCGGCAGGCCACCGCCTGGCCGTTGGGTCCGCCGCCCTTGACCGAGATCACCACATCGTACTTCCCGGTGGTGGAGGTCACCACAAAGGGCTGATTGACCGCGGTACGGTGCGATTCAACGGGAAAATAAACCTCCAGCGGACGTTCGTTGACGACAATGGTCCCGGAGCCGGGAGCGAGGCGGACGCGGGCGACAGCGGTCTTGCGGCGTCCGGTGCCGAGGTGTTGGGCGGTGGGAGGCATGATGCGGATTCGGAAAATGGGTCCTGAAATCAGCCGGCGTAGGCCATGGGCTCGGGCTTCTGGGCGCCGTATTTGTGCTGCGCACCGACGCAGACCTTGAGCTTGGTAATCAGGCGGTCGCCGAGCCGGTTCTTGGGAAGCATGCCGCGAACGGCGTGATGCACGAGGCGCTCGGGGTGCTTGGAGCGCACCTGGGAGACGGTGCGGTACTTTTCGCCGCCCTTCCATCCGGAGTAGCTCATGTACTCCTTGTCATTCTCCTTGTTGCCGGTGAGCACCACCTGCTCGGCATTGATCACCACCACGAAGTCACCGGCGTCGAGATGCGGGGTGAATGTGGGCTTGTCCTTGCCCCGCAGGGCGTCGGCCACCTGGGAGGCGAGACGGCCGAGCACGGCCCCCTTGGCGTCAATCACACGCCACTTGCGCCGCTGCACATCCACCTTGGGCAAAAAAGTCTTCATCGGTACCCCAAAAGGGAGCGGGAGTCCTACCAGACGAGGGGGAAGGGTCAACGGGATTTTCCGGAAAGTTGAGGAGAATCACAACCCGCCGCTCACGGTTTCGGCGAGTTGTTTCCGGGCGCGGGCGCGGCCGGCGATCGGCCGTGAGTGCCGCCAAGCAGGCGGTCCGTGGCCTGAATGCGGGCCGCCAGCAGCAGACCCGCCAGGGCCAGCACGCCGGCGAGCAGGAGCGGGAAATGCCGCCGAACAGGCGCCTCAGGTCCGAATCGGTCCAGACTTCGCAGGTACAGAAAGTGGCGCACTGACGCAGCGACGATGACCAGGACGCCGAGCAGGAGAAGCAGGGTTCCGGACTGATTCGATGCCCCATCGGAAACGGCGGTCGGCAGGCCACGAAGCGCCAGCATTTCGTTCAGAAAGAGACGGAGCTTGGCGACCAGGAGTCCAAATCCCATGAGGGCCAGGCCGGTGCGGATCCACGCCAGGAGCGTGCGCTCCGCAGCCAGGTAGATCCGGGGATCCACCGGGGCGTCCTGGACCGAAGACCCGGGTGACGGCTCGGGCCTCATGGCGCGCCGGTGAGAAACTGCCGTACCGCCTCCCGATCGCGCGTCGGCGGCTGGCAGGCGGTGCCGGTGCAACAGAAGGCCTGGGTATGCTCCTTCCCGACCAGAAGGGTCCGGGCGAAGGGATCTACCGGCCCCTGATGGCCGAGAACCACCCGGTGCGGTTGAAACACGCTGTGGACCGCCTGGAGCAGTGTCGCCGTGCCGTCGGATGCGGGATCGCCGGCCAGCACCACCCGGCGTGGTTCCTGAAGAACGAAATCCAGGGCCAGAAGCAGGTGGGGCACCGCATGGGGCGTCTGGTGCAGCCGCTGCGCGAACAGGCGGAGGGTCTTCTCCGCAGCCTCCCTCCAGTCCTTCCGGTCGCAGATCGCCGCCAACCGGAGCAGCGCGAGCGCGGCGACGCTGTTGCCGCTGGGCTCCGCGCCGTCGTAGTCGTCCTTGGACCGCATCAGCAGGTCGGGCGCCCCTTCGGCGGTCTGCCAGAACCCGCCAGCCTTGGCGTCATGGAACCGGAGCATCATGGACTCCGCCAGGTCCACGGCAAACTGGAGCACGTCGGGATCCAGCGTCGCCTCGTAAAGGTCGGTAACGCCGGCCAGCAGGTTGGCGTAGGCGTCGAGCAGTTGGACGTCATCCCGGTGCCCGTCCCGCCACCGGCTGTGCAGCGTCCCCGTCGCCGGCTCCCACATCCGCTGCCGGAGGAAAGCCAGGTTCCGGCGTGCGGCGGCGGTGAACTCCGGCTGACCGAGAATCACCCCGGCGCGGGCGAAGGCGCCCAGCATCATGCCGTTCCACGAGGTGAGGACCTTGTCGTCGCGGTGCGGACGCACCCGCCGGGCACGCGCCGTCAGGAGCTTGGAACGAGCCGAGGCCACCCACGCCTGCTCGGAGTCGCTGAGCTTCGGGTCGGCAATGCTCAGCACATTCTGTCCGGGAAGCGGATCCGGATCCGAGTGGTCATGGAAATTGCCCTGTGCACCGACCCCGAAATGCCGGACAGCCGCCGCCAGTTCCTCCGGGGTCAGCAGGGCTTTGAATTCGGCGAGCGTCCAGCAGTAGAACTTTCCCTCCTTGCCCTCGCTGTCGGCGTCCTCGGCGGAGAAGAAGCCGCCCTCCGGATGAGTCATGTCCCGAAGCACGTAGCGCAGGGTCTCCCGGGCGGCAGCAGCATGGGGCTCCCCGCCGCGAAGCTGGAAGACATCCAGATACAGCGTCACCAACTGCGCCTGATCATAGAGCATCTTCTCGAAATGCGGCACCAGCCAGCGCTCGTCCACCGAGTAGCGGGCGAAGCCGCCCCCGAGCTGATCGTTCATGCCGCCGGCCGCCATGGCATCCGCCGTGTGCACCGCGGCCTGGAATGCCTGCGGATCCTGGAACCGGGAGCCGTGGCGCAGCAGGAAGAGGGGCACGCTGGGCCGGGGAAACTTCGGGGCGCCGCCAAAACCGCCGTGCGCCGGGTCGTACTCGGTGAGAAAGGTCTGGCCTGCGCCGTGCAGCTCGCGTTCCCCGGCGGGAAAGGCGTTGTCCGGATCGTGCGACGCCATGCCGCGCAAGCGTTCGGTGGTATCGCGGGCGGATTCGACCAGATCGGCGCGGCGGGTGCCCCAAAGTTCCACAATCCGCTCCAGCAACTGCCGGAAGCTGGGGCGCCCGTATCTGGACTCCGGCGGGAAGTAGGTGCCGCCGTAGAAAGGCTGCAGGTCCGGGGTGAGGAAGACGTTCAGCGGCCAGCCGCCCCCGCCGGTCGCGGACTGCACGAAGGTCATGTAGATCTTGTCCACATCCGGACGCTCCTCGCGGTCCAGCTTGATGCTGACAAAGTGCTCGTTGAGGTAGCGTCCCACCGCGGCGTCCTCGAACGACTCCCGTTCCATCACGTGGCACCAGTGGCAGGTTGAGTAGCCGATGCTCAGGAAGATGGGCTTCTGCTCCGCGCGCGCCCGGGCAAAGGCCTCCGGACCCCAGGGAAACCAGTCCACCGGATTATGGGCATGCTGGAGCAGGTAGGGGGACTTTTCCCGCGCTAGGCGGTTGGCCGGCCGCGCCGCGGCTGCGGCGGTCGCCGGCGCTTCATTGGTGGGTCCGTTCACGAGGCCGGCAGCATAGCGGGGGCCCGGGAGCGGGGAAGTCCCGACACGATCAGGTCGCCAAGCCTTGCTCGTATCTCTGTGGCTCTGCGGTGCGATCCTTTTGCGGTGGATGGAATGGCCACGGCTGAGGCCGACCGCAGGCTGGCGTCGTCGCTGTCGGTGGCGGCATGCTGGGGGCATGAGCTTGCGGTTGAGAAATCTTCTGACACTGGGACTCTGCGGAGGCCTCGCTTGGAACGTCTGGAGCGCTGCCGGTCCGGCGGAGATCCAGTTGGAACGGATGTTTGGCCCGGAGGTGCCGACCGGAGACTACAAGCATCCGGCCAGCATGACGGAACTGGCGAACGGGGACCTGTATGCGGTGTTCTTCAGCGGCCGCGGGGAGTATCGGGATTCGACAGCGGCGGTGTACGGTTCCCGCCAGAAGCGGGGTTCCCGGCGCTGGTCGGCGCCGGTGGCGGTCGCCCGGGATCCCTTCCACTCGCTGGGGAATGCCGTCGTCTGGCAGGCGCCGGACGGCGTGGTCTGGCTGTTTTACGTCACCCGCATCGGCGAGCTTTGGGATTCCTCCCGGATCACGGCCAAGATCTCCCGCGATGGCGCAAAGACCTGGTCCGACGCCTTTCCGCTGACCTTTGTGGCGGGCACCATGGTGCGGAACCTCCCCATCGTCCTGACCGGTGGCGACTACCTGCTGCCGGTGTACCATGAACTGGGGGACGATCCGGAACTCACCAGTCCGGAATGCACCTCGTTCTTCCTGCGGTTCAATCCACAGACCCGGGTCTGGACGGAGTCCAACGTGAGCACGCGCCTTCAAAATGATTTCCTTGGCACGCTGTTCATCGATGCCGGTCAATTCGACGAGTTCATCAACCGCCAGTTCGGCGAGATCATCGCGACTCTTGATTCCCTTG
>JAFLEG010000113.1 GCA_017302195.1 Verrucomicrobiota bacterium | reverse complement strand
CACCAGGGCATAGGTGAAGGTGTCTTGTCCGTTGAATCCCGTCTCCGGCGTGTAGATCCACTGCCCGGAATTGTTCCGGACCAGGGTCCCATGCGCGGGCTGGCGGACGGGAAACAAAACCAGCTCATCCCCGTCGGGATCCGAATCATTGGCCAACAGGGTGTCGAGAACGGCGCTGGTGTCCTGAAAGGCCGCCACGGTGTCATCGGCCGCGGCAGGCAACCGGTTGGCGGGCAGGATCGAGATGCGTGCCCATGCCGGGGCGGAATCATCCTGTCCGTCGTGGACCGTGTATTGAATGTGGTGCTCTCCCCCGGCGGCATCCGGGGGCGCGAGGAGGATGCGCCGCTGTGGATCGGTCACCACGGAGGGCACGCCGGAAATGACGGGGCCGCGGGTGAGGCCGTCGGAGGTTTGGTACAGGGCCGCGCCCGCGGGCAGCGCCCACAGCGTGCCCCGGAGCGTGTCACCGTTGGCATCGGTGCCCGGGAGCGTGATCAGGACATCGGCCGGTCCGGAGGAGCCGACTCGAAGGGACTTGTGTGCGAAGACTCCCGATTCGATCGGTTTCGGACGCGACTCAGGGAACAGGCCGTTGCCGAGCGTGGCATGGGCCCGGTTCGTTGACGAGTCCCGGGCGAGTTGAGGATCCGCCCCCTCGAAACTCCAGGCGACAGCCAGCCCGTTCTCGTCCCCGACGGCTCTTGTCGAGCGGAACCCGGCAATCTGTTCCGCGGTGCGCGCGGTGTTCCAAAGCCGTACTTCATCCAGCGCGCCCACAAACGCGCCGGCCCAGCCGTTGCCGATGGTCAACCGCTGCGTGCCCGCAACCGCAGGCACAAAAGGCGCCGGCGCCTCACCGGCCGGTTCGCCGTCGAGGAACCAACGGAGCTTCCCGGCGGCGAGATCCCTGACCAGCGCGGCATGCGTCCACCTTCTGCGGGACAGCGGGCGGCTGGTGTCTGCAAAGTTGTAGTTCGCCGGATAGCTGCCGCTGTCTCCGCCCAGGTTCCCGTAGTGGTACCGCAACACGCCACTGTCGAGCAGCGCGATGGCCCCTTCCCCCGCGTACGCCTTGGCGATCACTGTCTGGACCAACGCCGTGTTCTCCGGATAGATCCAAAACTCGATGGTCAGGTCGCCGGTCTGCCGGACGGCCTCGGGGCTGCCGGCATCCACCACGTCGTCCACGCCATCGAAGGATAGCGCGCCGCCAGCCCCTGCGACGGGGAGCCGGTTGGCCTCCACTGGTGCGTGGTCGGCATCATCACGCGCGCCGTCTGCGTCCGTGTCGGCATTGCGTGGATCCGTCCCCAGTGCCAGTTCTGCCGCCGCGTCCAGTCCGTCACCATCCGGATCGGGGTCGTCGCGGTCGGCGACCCCATCGCGATCCAGATCCCCCAAGACAACCACCGGCACCACCCGGGAGGACTCCAGGCCGTCCCGATCCCGTGCCGTCAGGCGGAGCCGCGGAGTGGGGCCACGGGAGGACGCGATCTCCAGGGTCCCACCCAGCGTGGCCACATCGGTGTCACTGCGGACTGCCGGACCGTCCGAATCCACGAAACGCAGAGTCTCGAACCAGTCGAAGTCGCCTGCCTGAAGCGGGCGACGTTCGAAACCGGGTCCCTGCCAGGAGGCAATGAGCTGCGCGCCGCCGCCGTTCTCGAAGTAGAGCACCTCCAGATCGAGAGTTCCGGCCTCCAGCGACAACGTCACGGAGCGGTCCGAAGCGCCGTGCTGTCCGTCAAAGTCAAGGATGCTGACCCCATTCAACCGGAGCCGGGAGCCGTCATCGCTGTTCAGGGTGAACGTGTAGCTTCCGGAGGCGGGAACCTGCAGACGGCCCCGGAAGCGAGCGGCGAATTGATCCACCTGCCCGCCGGGGAACCAGGGCTCGGTATTGTACGGATACTCAATGGCGGTCAGGTGGGTGGTCCATGTGGCCGGTTGCTGGAAGGGTGCCCCGGCCAGAGTGCCGATGCCCGCGGCGGAGTTCCAGAATTCCGCCCGGCCGGTGGTGGGTCCGAATTCTCCCTCGGCCTCCACCGCGACCTCCAGGCTGCGCAGGTTGTTGTCGCCGTCCTGTGCGGACACCGCAAAGCGCGTCGGCACACCCTCGACGATTTCAAACGCGTCGGGAGCGGTGACGGTCGGGAGCCGGTCGGGCTGGAAGGGATTCGAGCCGCGATCAATCTCGTCTCCATTGCTGACCCCGTCCCCGTCGGTATCCACGCTGCGCGACAGCACCTCGACGACCACCGGCACGAGCGGCACCCGGGCAAAGGCCTCCCGGGTCTCGAGTTCCGCGATGTGCAGATAGTCGCGCCCGAGATGCACCACGCGGAGAAAGCGGCCGACCACCTCCGTCGAAATTCCGACCGTCCCCTGATCGAAGGCTGCCGTGGTCCGATAGATCTCAATCGCGCCATTGGCATAGGTCGCGGGAAGCTCCGGCGCGGTGAAGTCGGAGGCCACGAAGGGACGCTCGGCGACCAGAACGGCAAACCGGTTGCGGTTCTGGCAGCAATCGGCCCGCAGCGTGACGTCCACCCGCCCGATTCGGGCCGCCCGGCCGTAGTCCGCCTCAAGGTAGGCGTGGAGATCGGCGTCGGTGTGCGAGAAGTTGCCCTTGTCACCATCCGCAGCCCGCGCCGCGGATATTCCGGACCATTCCGAGGACCCGGTCATGGCGGGGGCGGTGACCATCAGTTCCGCCGGCGCGTCGAACAACTCGATTTCGGCCAGGGTTAGATAGCCGGTGCCCAGATGGACGACCCGGACATGTCGCCCCGCCGTGACGACGGGCAGTTGCACGCTTCCCAACGCGAAACCGTTGGTGGTGCGGAAGATTTCCCGCGCGCCGTTGGCGTAGGTGGCCGGCAGCTCGGGAGCCTCGAAGTCGGCGGCGATGAATTGCTGGTCGGCCACCAATACCGCCAAGGCGCTCTGTTCGGGACTGCTGTCAGTACGGAAGTAAAGACCCAGCTCCTGGAGGGTGACGGTCCGGCCAAGGTCCAGATCGAACCACGGATGCCGTTCATTGGGATTGCCCGTATGGGCGACGGAACTCCCGCTCCAAAGCCCGCTGCGACCGCCGTCCACGATGCGCGACGCCGTACTGCCAAAGCCGAGGGAGGAGGCGGTCACCGTCGCCACCCGGGCCAGATTGGTACCCGCGACGCGTGCGGTGGCACCGATGGACGCCTCCGGCCCGGTCAGCGCCGATAGCAAGGGCACGGTCAGCTCGCCGGCGAATCGCTCATCCGTTCCGGTGGCTGAACTTCCGGCGACGGCGTACTCGACCGAACGGATGCCGGCCGCATTCGGTCCGCCTGACTGCAGCGCCAGGCGTTGCCCCTCCACCACGCGTGTTCCCGGCGCAGGCCGGGTAATGCCGAACGGCGCCACCGTAAAGTCGGAGGAAAACGGCACGATGGGATTGCCGTTGGTGTCCGCAATGCCGTCGGTGAGGGTGACCCTGTAGCGGACTCCAAACCGCAGCGGATCGAGGGGAGTCCAATGCACCACCTGGTTGGTCTGCCGGAAGGTGATGCTGCCCGGCGCCACCGTGCCGCCATCGCTTACCGTGAAGGAGACGGGAGTCACGGTGGCGGGATCCATCGGTTCGCTGAACGTCGCGACCACCAGCGGCAGCACCGCTGCGTCCGTCGTGTCGGGCAACGGCTGGACGCTGCGGACGACCGGAATGCTGGCATCCGTCAGCCGGTACAGCGCCGAGGCGCTGGCGGCGTTGCCGGCATCGTCCGTTGCGGTTACCCGTGCCATCAGTGTCCCGCCCACCGCGGACAGGTCGGCCAGCGACACCATGAAGGTGCGGTCCGACGGCTCGCCGGAGACCAGCGGCAAGGTCAGGGAAAGATTGGTCGTCAGGGCGCCGGTCAGGGTCAGGGCGACGCGGGCGTTGGTGAAGTTGTCGGATGCCCGCACCACCACCACGAGCGGCTCGGCGGGGTTGATCCGGGCGTTGTTGGTCGGGCTCAGGATTGCGATCGTCGGCGGGGTGCCGTCGCTGACGGGAAGAACGAAGGCCTGCTGTCCGCTGGACTGATCGGAATCGTCCCGGGCCTCGGCAAAGATCTGCACCTGCGAACCCGGACCGGCAGCGAGGCTCACGAACCCCTGCACCCGCAGCCGGGTGGCATTGGTGCGAGCCAGGTCGCCGGATCCCAGCCCGGCCACGATGGCCTTCAGTTCAGCAATCCGGGAGTCGTCCACGCCCTCCACATCCACGGCGATGAAGGAGCCGCTGGGGGCGGGGCCGGTTGTTGGCGAGACGCGGGTGAACCGCAGCGTCGGCGGTTGGTTGGGCTGCACCGCGATGATCAGTTCCGCGACCGGGCCGTCGTTGCCGAAGGCATCGGTGGCGATCGCCCGGACGGTGGTGGTCCCGGATCGGGGCAGTGTCACCTGGGCGCGGAACGGCACTTCGGTGTCGGTGCCGAGCCCATTGAAATCCTGGGAGAACCGCACCCCCGCCCCGGCCTCGGCGGCTGCCAGCAGGGCCTCCACCGGGATCGTGGCGCCGGCCGCAGGCGTCCGGCCGTCCGCGATGCGAAGCGTCGCAATGGACGGCCCCACCGTGTCCAAGGTGCCAAACGACGACACAAACGGCTCCCCGGTGGCGCGGTTGCCGGCCAGATCGAAGACATTGCTCACCGTGAGGACGTAACGGGCGTTGGGCCTGAGTTCCGCCCCGGGAACGAAGCTGAGCACACGTCCGTCCACCCCGACCGCTGCACTCCCGTCCACCACGCCGTCCGGGCCGACGAGCTGGATGCGGAAGCCGGCCGGCCGGAGCGTCTCATTGAAACTCAGCCGCGGGACGGCGCGGGGATCCACCTGGATGGTGTCGTTGGTGGGGAACAGCGAGAGCAGGATCGGTGGGTCGTTGTCCGCCGTCTTGAAGCGGGAGACGAAGGGCGCGCTCAGCGGACGCCCCACCAGATCCCGCGGGCCGGAGCCGACCACCGAACCGCCGCCGTTCACCAGGTCGCCTGCCAGCACGACCAGTTCGTGGATCTGCTGGCTGGCCATGGGCGTCACCGGAGTCACCTGCAGCCACCGCGCGACCCCGTTGGTTGCCTGCAAGGCGAGGGCGATGGGCACCCGCAATCCGGTGGCGACCGATCGGAGGAAGATGCCGTTGGTGTTGAGGGAGGTCACGGCCAGGGCCTCGCTGAACTCCAGGGCGACCGCCCGGGTTGTGGACACTTCTTCGGCAGTGTCGGGCGGGTCCACCACCAGCACTCGTGGAAAGTCCTCGTCGAAGATCAGGTCGCCCAGATCCACGGTCTGGCCATTCGAAGCCACGGTCCCGTCGCGGCGGATGACGCCGCCGAATGCGGTGGCCACGGCCTCCAGACTCAGACTGCCAACCGGCACATTGGCGAAGGCAAAGCGTCCGTCGGCCCCGGTGCGGATAAAGGCCCGTCCTGGATTTGCACTTTGCGAGGCATAAACAATGAGGACATCGATTCCACCCACCGGTGTCACCCCGTCGGCGCGGACCAGACGGCCCACCACCGAGCCGCTGCTGCCCAACCGGAGCGTCACCTCGTCCCGCTCGCCCCCGACGCTGATGGTACCGGAGACCGAGGCGGCGAGGGAGACGCTGGAGGCCGTCAGACGATAATCGGCCACCGGGACATCCAAGAAGGCGAATCGCCCGTCGGCCGCGCTCACGGCGGTGACCGATTGGCCGCCAAACAAGGGTCCATGAAACACCAGCACCACCTCCGCTCCGGCCACCGGCACCGCGCCATCACTTCCCACCACCCGGCCTTCCACCGATCCGACGCCCGGCAGGGTAAGTGTGACCGTATCATTGGTGCCGGCCTGCGTCACCGGGGCCGTTCCCGTGATGCCATTCCTGAGTTCACCACCCCGTCGTGACACGGCGCTGACGGGATGGTTGCCCAGCGGGAGATTGTCGAAGATCACCAGGCCATCCGGTCCGGTGTCCCGCTGCAACCCGCGGAGACTGACGGTGGCATTCTCCGCCGGGGTGCTGCCGTCCTGCCGCACCACCCGCACCGGCACCGTGCCCAGACGCTGCAACTGAATGTCCACCGAGGCTGTCAGGGTCGTGGCTTCGAGGACGCCGGTGGCCGATCCGGAGGTCCCCCGCCCGCCCTGGCTGGCGGGACGGTCGTTGGCGGTCACCGAGAAACCGCCGACCGGAGATCCGGGGAACGCATAGCGTCCGTCAGGTCCCGTGGTGACCGTGCGGGACGGGGTCAGGCCGTCCTGATACTGGATCCGTACGGTGGCCCCGGGAGCGAAATCCTGGCCGTAGCTGTCGAGCACGTAGCCGTTCACCTCACCCCGCGCTCCCTCGACGATCCGAACGTCCACCACCTGGTCGGCGAAGGAGATGCTGGCCGACCCCCGGGCAAAGGCGCCCGTGACGGGATCTGAGGTCACCAGCGCGTAGGTCCCGAGCGGCAGTCCTTCGAATCGAAACCGTCCCGCAACATCGGTGGTGGCAAATCCCAGATTTCCCACCGTGACCTGCGCACCCTCAACCGGTGTGCTGAGGTCCAGTTTCACAAAGGTCCCGGTGAGGATTCCCGTGCCGCCCAGGCGCAACGTGACGACGCCCGTCTCCCCGGGGCCCACCACGGCTGCCCCGCGCGCCGCCACCCGGGTGGCGGCCTCCGTGTATTGAGCACAAACGGCATAGCGCCCCTCCCAAAGATTCTGGAACTGCACCCGGCCCTGCGCGTCGGCAAACAGCGCCACCCGGGCCTCGCGCGGAAACGTGCCGTGCTCCAAATCCACCTGCGCGCCGCTGGCGGGTTGTCCGTTGCCCCGCAACACGGTGACCTCGACGATCGAGCTCCGGGTCAGCAGCCGGACCTCAAGCTGGTTGGTGATACCCGCCGCCACCGTGACATGGGCCTCGCCGCGCAGTCCGGAATCGTCGTCAATCGCCTCCGCCCGGTATCCGCCTGCTGGCACCGCAATCTGGGTGTCGAAGCGGCCCTCCGCGTCGGTGCGGATCTCGTAGTCGTCGGAGAAGTTGATCTTGACCCGGACGTCCTCGCCGACCGGCGTGCCATCGGGTCGGACCACCCGCCCCACCAGCCGTCCATTGGTGTCCCGGGTGGGCGGAAACTGCAGGACGACGTTGGTGACGTTGGGATCAATCTCGGTCGTGAAGCCGCTGGTCTGGATGACAACGGGATAAAACGGCGAAGCGGCCTGCACGGTCCAGGGTCCGGCCAGCAGTTGCCCCGGGAAGATGAAGAGTCCCGTGGCGGGATCCGAATCGCGTTCGCCCCGGATGGTGGTCTTGGGCTCGCCATTGAGCGCCGGCCCGATGCCGGTGAGGCGCACCCGCGCGCCGATGGGCACTCCTTGATGGTTGACGATCCGTCCGGCCACCGTGCCCTCGCGACGCATGCGGATGTTGGCCTCCACCGATTGCCCATCGAACTGAAGCCGGGTGTCCGTGTAGCCCCAGGTGATCGGACGGAAGTTCCGCTGCTCTCCGGTGATCAACGGATCGTCCGCGCCCACGAACACCCGGATGGCCTCCTCGAAGGCGGCGAGAATCTCATCTTCATTTCCGGAGCGGATGGACGCAGTCAGTTTCGGGACATCCAACTGGGGGGCGGTGGCATTCGCGGGCGCACTCAGCGTGTAGCTGCCCAATGACATGTTCTCGAAGGCGTAGTTCCCCCGGCTGTCGGCGTCGGTCCAATAGAACCCGCCCTCCACCGGAATCGCCACCCGGATGCCCCCGATGCCACCGCCGTTGAGGTCCGTGATGCGTCCGAAGATGCGCCCGGCGGCCCGCAGTTTCACGACCGCGTAATTGTCGGCGCCGGCGACGACATGAACGGTGGCCGACCCCAGTCGCGGAAAATCAATGCCGGCCGCAGGATCCCGCTCCACTCCGGCGCTGATCTGGCGGCTCCCCACCGGGACGCCCTCCAGGACGAAGTTGCCCTGCGCATCGGTCCGCGCCAGGGCCAGTCCGCCCGCCACCAGTGCATTGGGTGCCGGGCGGCCGTCTTCGAATTGCACGCGTCCGAACAACCGGGTCGTGGCCTCCAGGGACAGATTGGCCACGGAGAGGGCGTCGGCCTCGATTGTGTAGTCGGAGCGGACCCCCTTGCGCCGCCCGTCTTGGGAGATGGCCACGATGTCGAACTGTCGCGCGGGTAGATCGTTGGCCTGCCAGTTGCCGTCGCCATCGGCCTCGACGATCCGGACCACGTCAGTCACCAGGCTCCCGCCCTGCTTCCCGATGAACACCCGGGCGCCCCCGTGCGACGTGAGGTTGTCCGCCTCGAACACCGTGCCCCGCAGGCTGCCCAGCGGGGTGGCATTGGACGGCAGGGCGATCGTCAGGGTGCGTACCTCTCCCGGCGTCTCAAGCAGGCCGGCCACGGTACGATTGCGACGGTCGGAGGTGTGCACCTCCACCGAAAAGATTCCCAGCGGAACCCCGTAGAAGACGAACCGGCCCTCGCCGTCCGCGAGAATGCCGCGCCCCAGCTCCCGGGAACCGGCATCGGGGAAGAGATTCACCGCGGCCCCCGGGACGGCCGTGGCGCCGTCGGCGGCGACCACCTGACCGATCACCGTCGCGCGTCCGCGAAAGCGCAGGGCGATGGGCACCGTCTGCCCCTCGCGTCCAGACCCGATCTGGACCGCGTCACGCACCAGGGCGCGGTCAAGGCCTTCGACTTTGGCGATGGCCTCGGGCAGCGACCCGGCAGCGAACAGGCCGAGCAGCGTATCGCGGGTGGCGGCGCTGGTGGCCAATTGCAGGATGCGCTCCCGCTCCACCTGGCTCTCGGCGGTATTCTGGGCGACCAGCGTCAGCGCCTCCTCCGAAAGCCCGCTGGTGTCGGTCGCCGAGATGGAATACGGCACGCCGGCCAGGACGAAATCGAAGGTGAAGTTGCCGCCGGCATCGGTGAGAACCTGACTGACCCGGCGAACCCAGGACTCGCACTGAAGCGCACCGAAGCCCTGGTCGTACATGGTGAGCGTCACCGGAATGCCCGGCGCCGGCGCCCCGTCGCCTTTGAGCGCCCGCCCCCGGATCGCCACGCCTCCGGTGAACGGCACCTCCGTGCCCGGCACCACAGACCGGATCGGAACCGTGATCGTCGCCAGGAGATTGCTCCGCACGTCCGTCACGCCGGTCAGGGTGAGCAGGCGGGGAATGATGGCACTGATGCCTTTGCGAAGGTTCAGGTAGGCCACCCGCCCCCCGGGCTGCACCTGGACCGAATTGGCGCCGTTGTCGCCATCCACCGTGTAGGCTTCCGGAAGCCCGGCACTGCCCTGGGTCATTGCCTTGGAAAATACCACCGTCACCACCGTGCCGTAATTGGCCCAGGGCGGACCGATGCAGGGATTTCCCGGACGCCCGGAGTTCACCCGCAGATCCTGCTCCACGGCCACCAATCCCGGAGGCAGTTCCTGAACCGGAGTCACGGCGGGCAGGGCCGTGGCGTCCGCCGAGCCGTCGGAACCCAGGTCGATCTCCAGGACCTCGGGCGCCGCTCCCAGGCGGAACGCATACGTGGCGTCGGAGGGCGGATTCGGTACCAGCCATCGCAGCAGGCGGGCGGTGCCATTGGAGGAGACCAGCAGCACCGTC
>JAFLEG010000112.1 GCA_017302195.1 Verrucomicrobiota bacterium | reverse complement strand
GCTTGGAGCGGATCGCTACCCCAGGGATCCCAGGATCGCGAGCAGCACCAGTCCGAGGACGACCACCCACACGAGCAGGGCTGTCCTGGCAATCCATGAGGCTGCCTTGAGATAGCCACCGGCCGGGTTCCAATGGCCCGCAATCTCCCGCCGTGCCCGGGCGGAGGTGCGGAGGGAATGGACGCAGAAAATCACACCCACCAGGGGCAGCCATCCGAGCCATGCCAGACCATAGGCGCGCATCGAATGGACCATCGCCCGCGCCCGGACGGCGGGATCCCCGGCAGGCGGGATTGAGCAATGGCGGCGGCTCATGGGATGCGAACGGCAGCGGCCGGAGGAGGCTCCGTGCGCTGCCAGCGCTGGATCTGACGTTCCTCCAGCGTGCGGACCCGGCGGTGCAGTCGCACCACCACCTCATAATTCAGCGCGATGAGGGCGGTCATCAGCACCAGGACGATCAGCACGATCACCGTCGCGTAGCCGCCGCGGCGGGATCGGGTTTCCGGACGGCATCTCATGAGCCGCCTCCCTCCACCGCGAAGAAGGTGTACAGCGGCAGGGTGCGGGCCCGGGTCGGCACGGGTTCCAGTTCCAGTTCCCATTTCCAGGCGTGGACCGGACCTCGAATCTCCGGGGTCATGCGGGACGCACGCACCCGCAGCAGCAGCGGCGCCGCCTTGCGGTCCGAGGCGGCCTGGCGCCAGACGATGCCGTTGCCGAATCCCCAGGTCACCACGTGGTCCCCGACCGGAATCGTGAGCGTGGTCCCGTCGTCCGACCGGATCGGACCCGTGGCGGCGCGGATGTCGGCGCGCCAGCGCTCCCCGGTGTCCCCGGCCAGCACGATGGCGTCCGACTGACGGCGGAGGGTGCCATGCACGCCCCAGACGCGGATGAGCCCATTGACGCCCACCCCCAGCACCACCGCGAGCAGGCCGATGTAGATGAGCATCTCGATGAGCGTGGCGCCACGGGTGCGGTCTGGAGATCGTGCGATCACGGCTGGGTTCGGGTTTGGACGGGCTCGCGCAGGGTGAACTCCCGCACGACCGGACGCCCCTGCCGCCGGTCCGCCGGGTTCCATTCCAGCCGGAAGCGCCGGCCCTCGCGGGTCAGGGTGAATTTTCCAGCGGGAACGTTTCGGACACTGGCGGCCTGAAGGGTCCAGTCCTGACGTCCCTCCGCGACTGCTGCGGCCGCACCGGCCGCCAGAATCTCCGCCTCACCATCCACGAGCTCCAGCACCACGGTGCGCTGGTAGTCGGCGGCCACGCGGCGGAGCGACCCGACGTGTGCATAGGCCAGCGGCAGGGCCACGACGACCAGGAGGCCCAGGGCCACCACCATTTCCGTGGCCAGGAAGGCCCGCTGACCACGGATGCCGGGGCCGGGGCTTACCATTGGACGCCTCCTTCGATGATCTGGACCAGGGAGCCGAAGAAACCGGCTGCCGCCAGTCCCACCGCCACCGCCTGGATGAGCAGTCCGGCGCAGAAGAGCCCCTGGGCTGCGGTGAACTCCTGCGCGTGAGCCCGGGCATCCAGTCCGTCGAGCCATCCCTGGATGGCGGCCCGGAAGCCGGTCCGGCCATGACGGGCATTGGTCAGGCGCCAGCGGAGTTCGCCCGCGTCATCCACCTCCCGGATCGCCTCCGGCAGGGCAACGCCGCGGGAGAGACACTGGGCCGCCCGCGCCGCGCCCTCCTGGTACCACGGACTTCCGGGAACGCCTCCGGCTTCTCGCAGCGCCTCCGCCTCCGGAACGCCGGCATCGAGCAGCGAAGCGAGGGCGGCGGCAAAATCCCGGCGCATGCGGTCGCGCCGCCAGGGAACGCGGCGCAGCAGGGCATCCACGGCGTAGGACTCCCGCAGCCAGGCCAGGCCCAGGAAGCGGGGACCTCCGATCCGGGCAAACAGCCAGAATGCCAGCACGCCGCACACCACCAAGTTCGCCATCGAGATCCGATCTGCCGCGATCACCCAGGTCTCCATGGTCAGGAACTGGTCTCCGGTCAGGTCCGCCTGGATCTGCAGGAACTTGGGCAGCACCACGACGCGCAGCAGTCCGAGCACTCCGGCGCATTGCAGGGCGGTCAGCAGCAGGGACAGGGCAACCTGCTGGGCGGCGACCCATCGGGGCTGGGGCGGCTCGTCAAGGGCGGTGCGACAGGCGGGAAGCAGCCGGGGCAGGATGCCGTGGCGGGTCCCAAGTTCGAAGAGCCGCTGCACCGCCGGCGGCAGCAGCCAGGGCGTCTGCCGGAGGGCCTCCGCCATCGGGAGTCCGGACTCCAGGTGCGCCGCGAGCAGGTGGGCGCGGACGGGCAGCATGCGGTCGCGCGTCGCGCTGGCCGCGATCAGGCTCTGCTCCAGGGCCTGGCCTCCGGAAAGTCCGGATTCCATGATGTCCATGAGCAGCGCCGCCCGCTCGCGCCGCCGCCAGGGGAGGGTTTGCAGAAAATAGAAGGCATAGCCGAGGGCCAGCAAGAGAAGGCCCACGGCAAGACCTGACGACGCCAGCCAGACCAGCGTGGTGGCGACTCCGGGAAAAAAGAGCCCAGCCAGCGCGAGCCCTTCCGCATCAGGGGTGCGGTTGGCCATCAAGACTGGAACAACGGAATTCATTCACTACCAAGCCATGACAGAAGGCCTGCGAAGGTGTTGAGAATGATGATTAATTGCAGCCCGGCGACTCCTCCCAGGAGCACGAGGGACACCGGCAGCGCGCCGCTCACCAGAAGATCGAGTCGGTACATGGCCCGCCGATGAAAGAAGTCCGCGGCCCTAAGGAAACCGTCCCCCAAATCCTTGGCCGGAGTCGTGGCCAACCACGGGAGCAGGGCCGGCAGCAATGTACGCTCGGCACTGGCCCGAAGTGCCGGTTCACCTCGGGCGATGCGCTCCAGCCAGGAATCGAGTTCGCCGCGGATCCGGGGACTCTCTTCAAGCTCCCGCGCGAGTTGTAGTGCCTCGGGGAGCGGGCAGTGATGTCGGAGCATCAGCCCGAGGGTGGCACTGAGGGTCGCGACGCGGGTCTCCCGCACGCCCGGAACCCTCCACGCGAGCCAGCGACGCAACGGCGGAAGTACCGCAATGGCGATTCCGGAGAGCGCGAACAGGGCGAATGCCGCGGGCAACACCCACATCCACTGCAATGCGGGGACGTTTCGATACCCCTCCCCCATGAAGTGGATCGTCATGCCATTGTGCGCCACCGCGATCAGCACCGTCACCGCGAGGCCGGTCATGATCACCAGCACCGGATACACCAGCAGCGTCCGCAACCGCAGGCCACGCTGGTACAGGGCGCTGAAGTGATCCGCGGCCAGGGTCAACGCCGAGGCAAGGTCGCCGCTCTGCGACCCGGCCGTCAGCAGACGGGCGTACAAGGGCGGCAGGCGGCGTCGGGATACCGCATCAGCCACCGTTCGGCCGGATGCCAGGTCAGCCTCCAGGGCCTGCAGTTCGTCGCGGAGACGTCCCGAGCCGAGCGTCGCGGAGAGTTCCTTCAGCGCTCCCGCCAGCGGCAGGCCGTCCCGAAGCATGGCGGCAAGCTGCTGGTTGGCGTAGGCGAGTTGTTCGGCGTTCATGATCCCAGGACGCGATGGCATTCTTCGGGTTGTGTGATGCCCCGCTGACACAGGCTGTCGGCCAGGACCTGCAGCGACCGTGCCGGTTCCAGACCGGAGAGGTCGTCGCGGCGGATGGCGGACCGGACCGCATCATCGCACCGAAGAAACTCCGCAATGGGCACCCGGCCGCGGTAGCCGGTGGACACGCACCGGCTGCAGCCGTGTCCGGAACAGTCGGTGCAGAGGCGGCGGACCAGTCGTTGGTTGACGATCAGGGCGGGTGAGGCGGCCAGGGCGGCGGGATCCGGCACCATGACGCGCAACCGCTCCAGCACCCCCCGGCAGGATCCGGCGTGGAGCGTGCTCAGCACCAGGTGTCCGGTCAGCGCGGCACGCACGGCAAGGCCCGCGGTCTCGTCGTCGCGGATCTCCCCCAGGGCCAGCACCTGCGGATCCTGGCGCAACAGGTGGCGGGCGGCCGCCGCGTAGGTCAGGCCGCGCGGTTCATCCACCTCGGTCTGCATGATCCCCGGGAGCACCTGTTCCACCGGATCCTCCAGGGTGATGATGTGGCGGCCACCGAGGCTCCGGATGTGCTCCAGGCAGGCATAGATGGTGGTGGTCTTGCCGCTGCCCGCCGGTCCGGTGAGCAGCAGCAGTCCGGAAGGCTGACGGAGGAACTCCATCAAGGCCGCCAGCACCGCGGGTTCCTGTCCGGACCCCTCCAGGGTCGGGGGATCGGAATCCCGGAACAGCCGGAGCACCGCCCGCTCGCCCGCCACCGTGGGGTGGGTGGCCACCCGGACGTCGCAGCGGGCGCCCAGATCCCCGCGCGCGATCCGGCCGTCCTGCGGGAGGGCGTCCTGGTAGGTCTGCAGCTTCGCCAGGTACTTTACCCGTCCGAGCAGACGCCTCCCCAGCTCGCCGGGCACCGTGCGCCAGGGCACCAGCACGCCATCCAGCCGCAGCGAGACCTCCGCCCCGGCGGCGCCCACCTGCAGGTGGAGATCGCTGGCGCCGTCCGCCTCCGCCTCGCGGACCAACTGCGCCAGCACCTCCGGGGCGGCATCCGGATCGCATGGAAGTTCAACGGGCGAGGTTCGGGACATGGGCTGCGTCATGACGGTGACCTCCAGAGCGGATTTCGGCAATCCGGACCGGTGGAGGGCGGGTTCCCCGGCATTCTGGCGGCTACTCCGACAGGGCCAGCCTCCGGGGATCACGAAGAATTCCCGTTTCCAGAAACCCACGTCATGCGTCACACTGCCGCATCACCCACGACGGCTCAGATTTGTTCGAACCTTTCTTGACGTCGCCTGGAGTGTTTACAATCGTATATCATGGCACAGGCTATCATGGACCCGGAGCAGGTCCGCCGCTTCGCCGAGGAGCTTCACGCCTTCAACACGGACCTGCAGCAGCGCATGTCGTCGCTGCAGTCCCGCTTCGCGGCGCTCGGGGAGACGTGGCAGGATCAGGAGCACGCCCAGTTCGCCGAGGAGTTCGCCCAGACCGTCAGGGCCCTGCGCAAATTCGTCGAGGTCTCGGGACGCCACACGCCGTACCTGCTGCGCAAGGCGCGGCGGATCGAGGAGTATCTGAACCAGCATTGAACCGGGCCCCGGCCATGTCCCAACGCGCACAGATCACATCCATCGAGGCGATCAGCTCCTTTCGGGCGGGTCTGGTCACCTATCTGGAGACGGCGCGGCCGATCCTGGAGGAGGTCGTCGCCGAGGTGGTGCGCGTGCGTGCGTGGCTGGAGCAGGACCGACTGCGCTTCTGGGAGCGCGAGCTGCGACGCCGGGACCGGCTGCTCCGCGAGGCGGAGGATGTGCTGCGCACCGCCCGCATGTCCTCGCTCCGGGAGACCACCCAGGCGGAGGCGGACGCTGTCCGCAAGGCCAGGGCCGCGTTCGAGCAGGCCCGGGACCGGCTGCAGCAGGTGAAGCGCTGGTGCCGGAATTTCGACAGCCGCGTGTCCCCGGTGGCCCATCAGCTCGGCTCCCTCCAGACCCTGCTCGCGACCGACATGCCGCGGGCGGTGGCCTCGCTGACCCGCACGCTGGACCTGCTCGCCGAGTACGCCGAAATCGTCCCGTCCCCCGGCCTGCCGCCCCCGGTGCCCACGGCGCCGGCATCTGATGCGGAACCCACCCCTTCCGGAGGTGCACCATGAACCTCACGGCGGATCGCATGCGGTTGGTGGCGCTGACGCGCACGCTCCGGGTGCGGTGGGAATCCACCAAGGATCAATGGCGTGACGACCAGGCCCATGAGTTCGAGCGGACCTATCTGGCGAACCTGGAGGCGGGCGTGGAGAACACCGTCGGCATCATCGAGAACCTCGATGCACTGCTGACCCAACTGCGGAGGGATTGTGAATAGGCATCCAAACGTTCGTCAGACCCTGGACCTGCTGGCACGGCTGCGCGACGCCCTTTCCGAACTGACGACGGCATCGCGACGGCTTGCCGAGGATGCCGGCAGACACCGTGCCGCCGCGGTCCGCAGCTTCGACGTCCAGAAGGCCAGGGACACGACCGATCAGGCGCAGTCGCTGGAGACCGCCGCCGCCGCACACCAGGCCGCCCGTGCGGCCCTGGAGACGCGGATTCAGCAGCGCCAGCAGCGTCTGAAGCAGGCCCACCGGTCGGCGCGGCGGGCGCTGCTGGACCGCATCGAGCGGGAGGAAAGCCGGCAGAAATTCGTCGTCCAGAAGGGCACGCTGGATACCGACCGGGAAGAGGCGGCGCTGTTGGAAGCCGCGGAGGCCCGGTTCCAGGATTTCAGCCGTCGTCAGGAGGAACACCACGCCTCCCTGAAGGCTCTGACGCGGCGGGCGCGGTCCGTCTTCCGGGGATTCCCCGGCTTCCGTCGCGCACTGGGGCGGACACCGGATCTGCCGGAGTCCGCCGCCGCACGGTCTCCGGATCCACTGCTGGAGGCTGCCGGGACCGAGGGCGAGAGGGCTGCTGCCGCGCTGGACCGGTTCGGACGGAATCCGTTGGCCATGTTTTTCCGCGGGCTGCCGCCGTGGATCCTGATCGCCCTGGCCGCCGCCGCCGGTGCCTCCCTGGTCTGGTTGCTGCCCATGACGGGACGTCCGGGTTGGACTCCGTGGGAGGTCGTCCGTGTGCTTGGACCAGCCGGCGTGGCCCTGGCCGCCGCGAATTTGCTCGCCAAGGTCCTCGGACGGGAATCGGCCACGGCGTCCACCGCCGCCCTGACCCGGGCGATGGCTCTGCACACGTCGGCCGGCACCCGCGCGGTCGAAGAGCACCGGTTGGAACGGGACCGGGCCGTTGCGTCCGCCCGGCAGCGCCGCGCCGAACTGGGCGCCCTCTGGGACCGATCAGTGCTGGAGGCGGCCCGGCGACGTGAGGAAGAACCAGGCCGCTGTGAGGAGAAGTTCCGGCGGATCGCAGATCGGCTGGAACGTATCGCCGCGACCCGCCGCCAACGCCTCAGCGAGGAACAGGCCGCGGAACGGGAATCCATCCGCACCACGGCGGCAGTCCGCGAAACCTCGTTGCGGGAGGAGCGGGAGCGTGAGCTCTCCCGTGGGGACTCGGAGTTCCAGGGAAAACGCGAAGCCCTGGCGTCCGAATGGCGCCAACGCATCGGGTCCCTGTACGCCGAGGCCGACGCGGTGCGCGGGGCGGTGTCCCGGGAATTCCCGGCATGGGAGCCGGCCCGGTGGGAACACTGGACCCCTCCCGCCACCTTCGCCGACGGCGTTCCCTTCGGCAGCCTGGAGGTGGACGTGGCCCAGCTCTGCGGCGGATTGCCCGACGATCCGGCCCTGGCACTGCCGGGTCCCGGACACTTCTCCCTGCCGCTGGTGCTGAGTTATCCGGAGGCCGGTTCCCTGCTCCTCGAGACCGGCAGCTCCGGGTCTGCGGAGGCCCTCGACACCCTCAACCAGATCCTGCTCCGCCTGCTGGCCTCCATGCCTCCCGGGAAGCTCAGCATCACCCTCGTGGATCCCGTCCGGCTCGGACAGAGCTTTGCGGGCGTCATGCACCTGGCCGACTTCGAGGAAAGCCTGGTCAACCACCGCACCTGGACCCAGTCCGGCGAAATCGAGGAGCGGCTGGCCGACCTGAACGCGCACATGGAGAAGGTGATCCAGATGTATCTGCGCAACGAGTACGCCACCATCGCCGACTTCAACGCCCACGCCGGGACCACTGCGGAAAAGTACCATGTGCTGGTGCTGGCCGATTTCCCGGCCGCCTGCTCGGACCTCGCCCTCAAGCGCCTGGTGAACATCGCGGCCAGCGGGGCGCGATGCGGGGTCTTCACCCTCATCCACCGCGATACGCGCCAACCGCTGCCGGAATCCATCCTGGAACCCCTGCGGCAGAGCAGCGTGGTGCTCAGCCACACGGGATCCGGTTTCGGGGTGTCCGGGGCACGGCTGCCGGGCGTGCGACTCGTGCTGACGCCACCGCCGGGGCCGGAGCTGATGACCGGATTCCTCCGTCAGGTGGGCACGGCGGGACGGGATACCGGACGGGTCCGCGTGCCCTTCTCCTCGGTGATGCCCGGTCCCGGACAGGAATGGAGCCTCGACACCACCGAGGAACTGAAGGCGCCCATCGGCCGGACCGGCGCCACCAAGCTCCAGTACCTCGCCCTCGGCCGGGGCACCCGGCAGCATGCGCTGGTGGCCGGCAAGACCGGCTCGGGCAAATCCACCCTGTTCCACGTGCTCATCCACAGCCTCGCGACGTGGTGCGGTCCGGACCGGGTGGAGTTCTACCTGGTGGATTTCAAGAAGGGCGTGGAGTTCAGTTGCTATGCCGCCGGACGCCTGCCCCATGCCCGGGTCGTGGCCATCGAGAGCGACCGGGAATTCGGACTCAGCGTGCTGCAGAAGGTGGACGACGAACTGCGCCGGCGCGGCGACCTGTTCCGCCGACTCGGGGTGCAGGATCTGGCCGGACACCACCGCGCCACCGGCGGGCAGCCCCTGCCGCGTGCGCTGCTGCTGATTGACGAATTTCAGGAGTTCTTCGTGGAGGACGACCGGGTCTCCCAGACCGCATCGGTGCTGCTGGATCGCATTGTCCGCCAGGGACGCGCCTTCGGAATCCACGTCGTGCTCGGGTCCCAGACCCTGGGCGGCGCCTACACCCTGGCCCGCACCACCCTGGGCCAGATGGTCGTGCGCATCGCCCTCCAGTGCAACGAAGCCGACGCGCTACTCATCATGGACGACTCCAATCCCGCGCCGCGCCTGCTCACGCGTCCGGGCGAGGGCATCTACAACGACCGGGCGGGCATGGTGGAGGGCAACAGCCCCTTTCAGACCGTCTGGCTCGACGACCAGGAACGGGATCAACTCCTCGGCGACCTGCGGCGCCGGGCCGATGCCGGGGGATTTCGTGACCGCGCGCCATTCGTGTTCGAGGGCAATGCCCCGGCCCTGGTCCAGACCAATGCCGAACTCCAGGCCGTGATCGCGAAGCCGCCGGTCCGTCCGCCGGTGACCGCCCGGGTGTGGCTCGGCGCCCCAAACTCCATCAAGGGTCCCACCACGGCGGAACTCCACCGTCAGAGCGATCACCACCTGCTCATCGTGGGTCAGCGCGACGACGCCGAATTGGCGCTGCTCGGCGTGGGCATGCTGGGGCTGGCGGCCCAGTTCCCCGATGGCGCCGCACGATTCGCCATCCTGGAGAGCACCGTTCCCGGTTCCCCGCGTCAGCAGCATCTGCGCCCTTTCCTCGACGCCATGCCGCCCTCCACCGTGGTGGGACGCGCCGGGGAACTCGCGGCGATCCTCGGTGGCCTTCACAAGGAACTCCTGCGGCGCCGCGAGGAGAACGCCACCGAAGCGCCGTCCACGTTCCTCTTTATCCAGGGCCTGCAGCAGTTCCGGGCGCTGGCAGTGGAGGACGAGTTCAGCCTCTCCGGACAGGATGCGGAGAGTCCGGCGGGCCAGTTTCGCGACCTCCTGGCCCAGGGTCCGGCGGTGGGCATCCACCTCATCGTCACCTGCGATACCTGGCAGAACCTCGTGCGCTGCCTGGGGCGGAAGGCCCTGAACCACTTCGGACTCCGCGTCCTCTTCCAGATGAGCGCCGACGAC
>JAFLEG010000111.1 GCA_017302195.1 Verrucomicrobiota bacterium | reverse complement strand
AACCGGGCTCGGATGCGCGAATGTCCCGCTCGTGAATGTGGAACTCGAACAGATCGAGGGAAACCCCGGACACGGTGCCGTCCTGGTCGAGGACGTCCCCCAAGAATGGCTTCAGGTCCTCCAGAGTGGTCGGAAGCCGCCCCTGATGCTCGATGGCATAAACGTGCAGCGCCAAGGCGAGATGTTTCTGTGCGTTGACGGTCCGCACGGCCATGGCCTCAGCCTCCTGCATGTCCTCGGCCAGTTTTTCAGCCTCCGACTCCGGAGTTGCACCGGCATTCGGGGCCGAGGCTGTCCGCTTCGGGCCCTCTTGCGACGTCCGCCGATACTGGGCCACCTCGCCACGCAGTCGGAGCAGTTCATCCTGCTGTTCCCGCATCCGGGTGAAGGCTTCCGAACTGGCCCCTTGGGGCATGTCCGCGGTTGGAGCGGGGGTCGATGCGACAGCCAGTTGGCTGCGCAAGGCCGAGTTCTCGTCGGTCAAACGGTTGAGGCTGTGCCGCTGATAGGCCAGCGTGGCCACCAGAGCCGCGCCACCAACGATTCCCAGGGTGAGTTTGGATTTCATGAGGAAAACAAGCGTGGCCGTCCCGACGGGAGGTCCGGCGGCGGCCAGAGCACCAGCAGCCACGGATCCGGCGAGACCGGTCGGGGCAGCCTGAGCACCGGCGCAATCAAGCGCGGCAACCATCATGCCGCCGCTCACGTTGAGGCCCCGACGACAGAAACTCGCCCGCAGCTTCTCCAGTGCCCGGCTGACCCGCTTCTGCGCCGTGTCTTCGCCGATGCCCAAGGCCGCGCCGACTTCGGCATAACTTCGCCCGGCCAGGAATCGGAGTACCACGGCGTTCCGGTCGGAGCCGGGCAACTCGCCAAGGGCTTCATCCAGCACTGGCTGAAGCTTCTCTGCGGCCTGGGATTCGTCCGGGCCAGTCGAGGTGGAGTCGGTCATGGCGATTCGTTCCCGCTGGGATCGGCGCACCTCGCCGCGGACCTGCTTCGCTGCGGCGAGACAGGCCGCCCGATGAAGCCAGCCGGCGATCACCGTTTCCGGCGGCAGCGTGCGGGCCTTGCGGGCCAAATCGGTGAAGACCAATTGGGTCACATCCCGCGCCAGTTCGGCATTGTTGGTCACCCGGTGGGCGGCAGCCCAGACGAGGTTGAGATGCCGCCGGACCAGCTCGGCGAAGGCTTCGTCACTACCGTGGTCGGCGTAGCGGCGTAGCAGCTCGGGGTCGGGGTCGGGGTGCATCGGCTTTTCGGCAGCGAACACCCGCCGGGCCGGAAATCCGACACAGTTTCTTTCGGCCAGGACCCGCACGGACAGGACAGGTATCCTCATACCGGCCACGGGGGCAGACCCGCCGGCATCTGGATCACCCACGGCTGATCCTGCTCGCGGACAGCGCCGCGCTGGATCAGGAACGGCTCGCGGATATACTCACCCGACATCAACTCCTGAAGGCATGGAAGACTCTGTTGCCAGAACCCTAGCCCTGGAGCCCCGGCATGCTCCCCTCACCGCAGGCACCCCTGCGGAACTGGCCAGCCAGGTGTTTGCCGCCAAGGTCCGGTGCCGGCGATGGCTGACCAGCCTGTCGGTGGAGGAGAAGTATCGCCGGCTGCTCGCACTCCAGCGCATGGTCTGGGAAACGCGACGGGCAGCCGGCAAGCCGTGCCCCACCCCCTGGCCGGACTTGGAATCCTGACGAGTAGGCATTGGGCCCTGGGATGCGACAACCATCGTCCACGACAGGCAATACAGGCGGCGGTGCGTGGTTGGACGTGACGTTGAGGCCAGCGCCCGCGACTCTCTCCGGACATGCCGCGTCGTGACGCCGCCTCCTTCTCTCCCGGTCCTGCTCCCCGAACGGTTCGGACTGCAGAAGGCCGTGTGCTCACCGTCCCGGACGGGTGGGAGCTGTTGGCTCCCGGCGACGCCGCGCTCACCCGGCGGGTGAAGGAGGCGGGGGAGTTCTGGGCGGTGGCGGAGCCGGTCGGGCGAAAGATCTTCTCGCGGGGAGTCTGGGCGCCGTCGGCGACCATTGCGGCCAAGCGCGCGGCGCTGGCCTCGGAACGTACCGATCCCGCGCATGCCCGGCGTCAGGCCGCAGACCGCCTGCGCCGGGAGAAGGCCCAGGCGCACTATGTGACCGACTTCCGCGGCGAGGTGCTCCGGTTTCTGGCCTTCGCCCCGGTCCACGCCCCGCTCGCGGAGCGGCTGGCCACGGCAGTCACCGCGCATGCCACCCCGGTCGGCAGCGGCACGGTGGCCCGCACCCAGCGCATTCCGGTGGAGGCGCGCGCCTCCGCGGCGGTGATCGCGTGGCTGCGGCACCAGACCACGGGCTACGACTCGCTCAGGATTGCCCGGGTCAAAGGCCGGCGTCGTGAGGTCCGTCACCAACTGGCCCAACAGTCCCTTCGTCTGCTCGACCGATACCGCCGAGGGGAGCCGGCCGTGGCGAATTGCCCCCTGCGGCGCGCACTGGAGGAGCTGCCAGTGCCGGAGGTGGAGTGATTGCAGAGTTGGAGGGGCGCACGCCCCTCGCGTGGTTACCGGAGGAAGATGGAACTGCAGATCGGATGCAGCGGATCGCGACAGGCCCTCGACTTCGCCGGCACGCGCGTGGAGTGACCGCCATTCAGTGAGCGGTGACGCGCACCGGCCGAGGCGAGGGCTCGTCGCGAAGCGATGCATTCAGCCTGTTGTTCCAATTTCCCTCGGCCAGCACGCGAGGCGCGTGCGCTCCCCTTTCCTGCTGAATCGTTACGGCTGAGGACTGCATACGCGTACGGCTCCGCAGAGCGTCGCCCCACCGGGAACAGGGAGGAGCCGGAGCCGCCATCACTGAGGGAGCTGCGTCAGGTGGGCGAGGAGGTCGGCGAGGTCGGACGGCGTGAGGCCGGACTCCAGGCCTTCGGGCATGAGGGAGCGGCCGTCCGGACGGCACCGCGTCAGGTCCGCACGGGACAGGGTGACCTCGGCGCCACCCGCCTGGCGCAGGGTCACGGCGGTGTCCGTTTCCCGGACCAGGATGCCGGTGACGACTTCGCCCGCGCGGGTCTCCGCGGTCCAGGCGACGTAGTTGGGGGTGAGGTCTCGGTTGGGATCGAGGATGGAGACCAGGAGCTTCTCGGGGCCATTGGACGCGACGGACGCCAGGTCCGGCCCCAGCGCCACGCCTTCACCGCGCAACGCATGACAGGTGGCGCACCGCTCGCGGAACACGACGGCGCCGCGGTCCGGTTGGCCGCGGTCCTGGAGGGCGGGGAGAAAGGCGGTGACCAATTCGGCACGACTGGCTGGCACCTCGCCGAAAAGGGCGCGGCCTCGAGACTGGAGACCGGCATCCGCGTGGCTCCGGATGCGGTTCTGGAGATCCACCGGGATGGCGGTTGCGGCGATCTGCCCGGCCTCCACGGCGTCCAGCAGGGCGCGAATTCCGGCTGGCCGACGCCCCAGCGCCACCAGGGCTTGCTGCCGGGATTGGGGGAGCAACCGAGGCCAGGCAGACATCAACAGTTGCGACGCCTCTGGGGCGGACGATTCGCCCAGAGTCTCCACCACCGCGGCCTGGACCGCGGGGTCCTGTGCCGTCTGAAGAATGATGGGCCAATCGCCCGCAGCAGATGCCCAGGGGCGTTGCGCGAGAAACCGCACCGCCGCCACTCGGTTCGAAGCCTGCGGATCGGAAGCAGTCCGCACCGCCATCTCGGTCAGTTTCCCGAAGACTTGTCCATCCATTGGGACCTGGGATGCGGCACCCGAAGTCCGCAGCCCCTGACCGAGGCGGGTGGCTAGGTGCCAGGCGTCTGCGGGATCCGCCTCCGCCAGTTCGCGGAGCCGGCCTTCGACCGCAGCCATTCCCGCCGGATCCGCACGTCGCCCGATCTGCGCGGCCAGCGCGGACTGAATCTCCGGCAGGCCCGCCATGCGTGTAAACAACGCGACATCGGCGGTCCCCGCCGAGGACATCGCGACATCCCGAACCAGGTCGGGGCCCCGCCTCAACAGAATCTCCAATGGAGCCAGACGCTCGGTCTCAGGCCATCGAGCCACCGCGAGGGCCAGCGCGAGACGGACCCAGGGGTCGGGATCGGCGGCCAGCGCAGACAGCTCGGCATGCGACGCTGCCGATCCGCCACCCCCTGCAAGCAGCAGGGCGAGGCGTCGAACGGCCGGAGAGTCGTCCCGTGCAGCCCGGACCACCTCGGTCCCGGTCAACGCCTCGAGGGCATTGAGGACTCCGAGGGCGTGGAGCCGGGCCAGCGCATTGGTGGAGGTGGTCAGGGCCCCGCGAACCGCGACCGCCACCTCCGGACCTCCGCGCTCGGTGAGCAGACGGGATGCGGTGTCCCGATGCCAGCCGTTGGGATGCGAGAGCGCCGCGACGAGGCTGTTGAGGTTGGTGTCACCCAACCGCATCCGGTCGGGCGTGGCGCGAAAGCCGGCGGGCGCCAGACGCCAGAGACGCCCGCGGTCGCGTCCGCTGTCCAGATCGAGATGCGCCTTCAGGTTGGCCGGCAGCGACCAGGGGTGCTCGATCACCTCGCGGTACATGTCCACCACCCACAGGCAGCCGTCGGGCGCGTTGTAGAATTGCACCGGGCGAAACCAGTTGTCGGTGCTGGCCAGGAACTCGGACTGCTGCTCGTCGGCTGCGCGCTCGCCGGAGAGCAGGTAGCCATCCGGTACCGGACGGAGCTTCTTGCGATGCACCAGATTTCCGCCGGCATCGCCGATGAAGGCGTCCCCGGCGATCTCCGGTCCACCGGCATCCCCGCGGTAGATGGTGGTGCCGGTGGCTCCGGTGAAGTAGCCGCTGGCGCGTCCTCCGCCCTCCACCGGTCCTTCGACCAGTCCGGCCACCCGCCAGCGGGTGCGGAAGACCCGCCAGGGTTCGTCCGGACTCCGCCGGTACACCTCGGCGGCGGGACCATCGGCAGCGATGCTGGCCCGGGGCCCGGGCAGTTCCCGGAAGGGATTGGCCGGCTGTGCCTCGGCGTCGAAGGCCACCAACTGGAGGTGATCGGAGTTGGCGCAGACGAACTTGCGGCCGGCATCGTCGAAGGACAGGCCGTGCTGTCCGCCCCCGGATTCGGCGCGCAGTTCCAGAGTGCGCGGATCGAACGAGAAGTCGCGGCCGCGCAGGGAGACCGCTTCGTTGGCGTCATTGGTGACGCCCGCCGCCTGACGCCACGCGCGAATAAAGCCGGAATCCACCCGACGGACCGCACCGCCGCTGAGGCTGGTCGCCCCGTGAATGCGCTGGTCCAGTCCCCACTGGAACGAGTTCATCAGCGCCTGGACGTTCAGGCGGTTGGTCTCAAAGGGCGCGTAGTCAGCGGCGAACCCGTCGAACACCGGCTCCACAATCTCCGCCACCCCGTCGCCATCGGCATCCTTGGCGAAGAGGATTCCCGGGGTGGACCCGAGGAAGATGCCGCCGTTCCAGCAGGTGACCGCCGTGGGCCAGGGGAGGCCCTCCAGGAACACCGTCGCCCGATCGTAGCGGCCATCGCCGTCGGAATCCTCCAGACGCCGGACGCGTCCCAGGCGCTCCGGACGCCGCTCCGAGTAGTCCCGCATCTCCACGACATAGGCGCGGCCCAATTCGTCCACCGCCACCGCCACCGGACTGGCCACCAGCGGTTCGGAGGCGACCAGTTGTGCCTCAAATCCCGGGCGCATCTGGAAGGTGGCGGCTGCGTGGTTGGCCTCGGTGGGAGGCACCCGCGGCATGCGGTCGGCAGCAACCGGAGGCTCGGCGGAGTGAAGCGTCAGCACCAGCAGCAGGGCCGCGAGACCTCCGCACCCGTTGGCACCCGAGGACCTCATGCCGAGGCCTCCGGACGCGCCCGCACCACCACCTCCCGCAGCGGGCGCGCGGCGCGCAGGAAGGAACGCACCGCCTGGAATCCGGCACCGCCCAATCGCCACCGCACCGCAAGCAGCGCAGCGCGGCGGTCGTATCCGTAGGATCTCACCCCGGCATGTTCCACGCGGAAGCCGGAGACCGCCACCAGATTGCCGAGGGTCTGCGCATTCCAGGAAAACAGGTGATGATTGGGCTCGTCGGGATCGAAGCGCCGGTAACGGCGTTCCCGCTCCCACGGCACGGCCAGCAGCAGCAGGCCGCCGGGCTTCAGAATCCGGTGCAGGTCGCAGAGCGTCTGGCGCGGATCGGGAACGTGCTCCAGGGAATGGTGGGAAATGGCCACGTCGAATGACGCATCCGCGAGGGATTCCATCCGCGCCACAAAGGCAGCGCCGACCGCCTCGACCTCGGAGCGCAGCACCTCGGCGACATCATGCCCGGCGCGCGTCGCGCAGCGCAGTCCGGCGAGGTTCCATCCGAAGCCGCATCCAAACTCGAACACGGCATCCGAAGCGCGGATCCAGGGCTGAAACAACGCGGCACGACTCTGTACAATCCAGGGCCGCGCCCCGGGCGGCACCGCGCGCTTTCCCTCATGATAGGCCGTGCCCGAGGCGCCGAGATAGGCGGATTCGGCGGCATCGGACCCCATGGCCGGCCTCAGTTTTTCCCGCCCGCCGCCGGAGGCGCCGGAGCGGGCGAGGGCACGGTCGGCGCCGCGGGGGCCGCATTGGTCGCCGGAATTCCAAAATCTGCGGGCAACCCCAGCCGGGTGCGCAACTGCTGCTGAAACTCCGGGTTCACCTCGGGATCCGGACGCAGCATTTCGAGCAGCACATCGCGCTTCATCTCGGAGATCGGCGGCAGGGCGATGCGGTCCTTGGAGGCCGGATTCCGCGTCTTGGCGGTGTACACGTCGTGCAGCTTCTGCGCGACCTTCTCCAGTCCGAGGCCCTGGTCGTCATCGCCGGAGGCCAGGTTGTAGTAGGAACGCGTCAGGAGTCCCTGCAGCGCCTGCGTGACACGATCCCGCGAGGTCTCATTGGCGTCCTCCTCAATCTTGCCCAGCGCGAAGGACTCCATGGTGGCGTCGGGATCAATGCCCGACTGCGGACCCACCCCGAAGCGCTGCTTCATGTAGTTGAACCATTTCCGGGCCTCCGCTTCGCGGTTGTTGGCGTAGAGGAAATAGACGGCGTCCTTCAGGAAGTTGCGGTGCGCCCGCGAGATGTTGTCGTGGTTCTCGGGAGTCTCCGCGGCGATGGCATCCTCATACGCCTTGGAGGCGTTGGGGATCATGTCGAGGTTCGGCCGCAGGTCGTAGGTGCCGGTGACCCGGTTGGTCAGCACCCGTCCGTGGTGCAGCGAGGCGAGCATCGGCTGATAGATGGTCCGGCGCAGCGGCATCTTGTCCTGATCCGGCGAGTTCTCCACCCCCACCATGGCCCAGTAGATCGCGCTCGCCTCCGGCAGGCGCCAGTCGAGCGGCCCGTAGGTTTCGTCCACCCGCTGCATCATGCGCGGATCCATCTTGAACTTCTCGACCAGCGCCTTCACCTGCGCCTCCTGCTCCGGCGTCTTGGGATCCAGCAGCGCGGTGTAGTCGGGGTGCCCGCCCGGGATCACCTGGTTCATCCCCACCGCCCACTGCCCCTTGTACACCTGATGGGCGTCGTCGAGATTGGCGCCCATCTTGTGCTGGAAGAACCAGGCCAGCTCCCGGTACATGAGCGCCCGGTCGGGATTGTACTTCAGGCCCTGGTCCCGCAGCAGCTCGATGCCGCGCTGCACCCAGAGCCAGCGGTCGAAGGGGTCGGGGAACTTGACCGAGATGTTGTAGGCCATGTTCCAGGCCTGGAAGATCCAGGGGGCGTCGGAGTGCGGCTGCAGGTTGGTGATCCGGTCGGCGAGCTGCACCGCCTCGAAATACTTCCCCTCCTCCTGCATCTCGGTGGCGCGGATCCACAGGGCGTTGGCGATCAGCCCGCGGAAGGCGCCCAGCGCCACCGTGGTGAAGGCCAGCACCGGCGGGGCGTTGCTGATCACCGCGGTGCGGGCAATCCCCATCGCCTCGCGGTCGCGGTTGAGTCCGCGCTGGAGAAATCCGGACGCCACCAGCGACGCCACCAGCAGTCCGAGAAACAGGGCCTTGCGCGCGCTCATGACTAGATGGGCGCCGCGAGCTCGCGGCGGGTGAAGATCCAGATGCCCAGGCCCGCAAACAGCCCGCCGGCCACGCCCACCACGAAGAAGGCCGCCTGACCCAGCCGGGTCCAGGTGATGCTGCGTCCGGTGCTGAGCGAATCCACCGGATTGTACCCCGTCACCAGCTCGATGACATCGCGTGCCGTGCCATAGACGGCCACCGCAGCCCGGTTGATGGCGGATTCCTTCGTCACCATGCCGGTCTCGCTGTCAATGCCCACGATGCCCTGCTGCTCCACCACCTGCTTCAGCGTGCCGCTCGACAGGCCCAGCAGGAGGATGCTCAGCGAGACGAAGGCGGCGACGCTGAACTGGAGCTTGGAGGCGGCGAAGAGTCCGACGGCGGCCAGCAGGCCCAGCCAGAACAGGAGGATGGTCAGCCCGCGCATGAAGTTGGGTCCGAAGCCGCCGACCGGATAGAGCACCTCCAGCCCGTCCTCCAGGGGGAAGAGCACCGGACGCTTGTTCAGGTTGTAGCCGACGACGGTCAGCATGCCGTTGGCCCCGATGAGATTGGTCCCGATGGGAAAGGTGCTCGGCGTCTCGGCGGCGAAGCTGTTCTGCAGGCGCAGCGGCGGTTTCCCCTCGCTGCCGATTTCCCACATAAACTGGTGGGGCGTCGTCTCCCCCGCGGCATCCGGCGAATAGAACTTCACCCGGAGCTGCAGCGGCTGGCTGGCCAGCGCCGCGGCCTGCGCGCCGAAGGGAATCTGCCAGACGCGGTACGACTCGGGCGGCAGCACCTGGTCCTGCGCCTTGAGCGTCTCGCGGAACTGGTCCCGGACAAACTTCGGATCCAGCTTGGCGTCGGGGTCCTCCTTCAAGCGTTTTTGGGTCAACTCCTCGGCCTGCGTGTCATAATCCGCCATGGGCTCGTGCGCGGCCCCGCGGGCCACCAGGACCTCGTTGCGCAGGATCTCCTGCTGGCGCGGCGGCAGACCCGAGGCCTTCCAGTACAGCAGCACGTACAGCGTGGTGCCGGTGATGCCGAGGAACAGGACATTGAGCAGCATGATGCCGCACCACTTGCCCAGCCAGACCTGCCAGCGGGGGATCGGCTTGGTGCACACCAACTGCATCGAGGCATCCTCCACATCCCGGGCGAGCGTGCCGCAGGCCAGCCAGAGCGTGGTCAATCCGAGCAGCGCCGTGATGCTGCTCAGGGTGTAGGTGATCAGGATCTGGGTGAACCCCTGCGCCGAGCCGTCGTGCTTGATGATCATGGGCAGCACGATCACCACCGTGATGAGCAGCAGCAGCAGCACCACCACCAGGCGGAAGCGGAAGGCGGCCTTCAAGGTCAACTGGGCCACGGCCGCCAGGCCGCGCACCGAGCGGGGCACGACGTCCGGCACCACCCACATGCGCCGCGGACGCCACTCCGAAAGCGGCACGCCGCCGACCGCAGCGAGCTTCGCCAGGGCCGCATCGCCATTGCGTGCGGGAATGGTGCACAGATACGCGAATCCGGCGCGCTCGGCGGCCAGTTCCCGGAAACGCCGGGCGCCAAAGCCAATCACCAGGCCCAGCCCTGCCTGGAAGGCCACGCCGGCCAGGGTGGGCGCGCCGCTGAGATGCAGCAGGAAGATGCCGAGCGCATTGG
>JAFLEG010000110.1 GCA_017302195.1 Verrucomicrobiota bacterium | reverse complement strand
AGCACTCGCAGCGCCAGCTCCGCGGACGCCAGTGCGGTCACCGCCTCCAGCGCCGGCGGGAGACCGTGGATTGGGAGGCATCCCAGGGCGCTCGCGGCCTCCTCAAGCTGCCCGAGGAGCACCCGCCGTCGGATCAGGATCAGCCGCGCCTGGCACGCGTTCCCGTGGTCGGCATGCGCCTCCAGGGTGGCCACCGCCGCCGCCAGTCCGCGGTCCGAATCTCCGAGATCCCGCAGGGCCAGCGAAACCTCCGCCTCGGCCACCCGACAACGGGCCCGGGCCCGCTCATCGCGTACGCCGAAACCACGGGCGGCCTGCCGCAGCAGATCGCGCGCCCGGACCAATTCCCCCACCTGGGCCATCGCGATGCCGCGGAGCGCCAGGGCCGCCGGATCGCTGCGCAGCGCCACCTGTTTGAGGGCGCCGATGGGGTCACCGGCAGCCAGCGCCCGCGCGGCGGCATTGATCAGGGAATCCATCGGGATCGGCCCATTCCGCGGGCGCTGATCGCGGGACTATGGACGGACGACCCTGAAGAATCGCGGCGAATCCCCTGCCACGGGACGAAATGGGGGTCGGGCATCCGGGAGGAGCGTCCAGGGACCTCCGGGTTGTGCGGCCCACTCCAGCACGTCGGTGTCCTTCCGCCAATCGAGTCGGGTGGGTTCATCCGATGAGCCTCTCACGGTGTGAAGCACCAGCGGCATCGCCGAAATCGGGAGGAGTGCCTCGGCGGGTAGATACCGGCCTGCGGGAACCACCGCGGCCTTCAGCGTCACCGGCCCGGGCCCTGCAAGTAGCAGCGCCCCTTCCTGAATCTGGGCCGGTCCCGACACCACCTCATACCGGAGGGGGACGCCCTGAGGATTGTGCGCGGGCAGTGGAATCCGTTCCCCGGCCTCTCCCCGGGAGGGAAGACCCAAATCGCCCACCTCGGACCGAATCCCGCGGTGGATGCGAAAAATCAGCAGACCCCGGGACCCTGCTGCCACGTAGGCGAGGTCTCCGACGACTGCAATCCCCGTCGAGCTGTCGCCGGGCATCGGGTGGTTTCCGGCAGTCAGCGGGTGATGGGGATTGGAGATCTCAACAATCCTCAGGCTCCCAATCTCGGGGCAGAGAATCAGCCCGTCCTGGAGGGCCATGGACTTGTAATCCATCAGATCGTTCCACATCGGTTTCTCTGCCTCCGCACCCCACCGCGGATGAAATGGATCGGAAACATCCACAGCGGACAGCCCGCCACGAAGCTGCCGGAACCACAGCAGTGATCCCTCGAGAACCCAGGCTGCAGAGAATGAGTCTGAAGGCAGGGACCCCGCAGGCACGGGACGGCTGGGATCCCGCACATCGAGAATGGTCAACCCATCGAAGAACCCGGAAACGTGGAGGAATCCATCGCGTGCCAGGAGACTTCGGGCCGCCCAGGGTCCCGGGGTCGGGTGGTGTCCCACGAGACGAGGCTGCGGCGGATTCAGGACGTCCACCACCTGGATGCTGCCCGCCACTGCGACGTACGCATGATCCTGATGCACAATCACCCGGCTCGCACCGACGCCCGCTTCCATGCTCGCCACGACCACCGGTGTCGCCGGGTTCCGAATATCCACCACCTTGAGTTTCGTTCCGTCACCCACCGCATAAACAAAACCTTCTGAGACCACGAGGTCGATCACCTCGGGAGCCTCCTCAAGCCTCCCGGCAAGACGCGGTCGGTGTGGATCTGCGACGTCCACCCAAAGTAGTGGCCCGCTCAGCTCCCCCACTCCGACATACTTTCCGGAGACGACCACGGTAAACGCATACCCGGGCGCCTTCAGCTCCCCGAGCAGTTCCAGGTCCACCGACATCTGGTTGAAGACCCGGACCGACTCCCCGGGCAGTTGGCCTGGCCCGCCGGACTGCGTCGCACGGACGATGATGCTCTGCTGTTGGGTGTCGTTGGTGACGGAGAGGACCCCGTCGCGGATCTCGGCAGGTCCGGACAGGACCGTGTACTCGACGGGAAGTCCGCTGCTGGCGGTTGCGCGGAGCAGATGGACTACCCCGGGGTCCAGAACGGAATCGTCCGGTGAGGCCCATTTCAACTGCTGTGTCATGGCCTCCTGCCAGGAATAGGTGACCAACTCATGGGCGGTGGTGGTTGCCACCAGCAGGGTTTCGGCAGGCACCACCAGCGCAGTTCCCGGCA
This sequence comes from Verrucomicrobiota bacterium, assembly GCA_017302195.1. Lineage (GTDB taxonomy): Bacteria > Verrucomicrobiota > Verrucomicrobiia > Limisphaerales > UBA9464 > UBA9464. The sequence continues at coordinate 7,500 of JAFLEG010000110.1, read as the reverse complement.
AACGCCCGGCCAGCCGCGGCCGAACCGGATCTCGAATGTCGAACACCAGATGCTCCAACTCCTCAGACACGGAAGTTTCCACAAACGCCCAGCCCTCATGGACGGTGATCCGACCAAACCCGGGACCCGTGGCGACGCTGGTGCCCAGCAGCCGGGGTTGAGTGGGATCATCAATGCCATAGACTTCGAGGCGTGAGGACTGAAACCTCCCGGTCTGCCAATCTCGTCGGTTGGCTGCCGCCACCAGGAGGGTCTCGCCCACCCCAACCTGGTTGATTTCAAAGCCGTCGGCGCCCCCCAGGACCGAGTGTCGCGTTGCCGCCAATGGATTGCTGAAATCCCACAGGGCAACCCCCGGTAGATGACCGACCACCACCCCCGGCGGCCCGACCTCCAGCACATGGGTGTACCGAGGAATGGCGATCTCCCCGGAGATCCGGGGATTCGCCGGATCGGCGAGGTCGATCACCTGGACGCCCTCTCCCCCGGCAGCCACGAGCACCTGGGATCCCATCGTTTCGACAGCAAGCGGGAACCATCCCGGTCTCATCCGGCTTCGAACCACGGGCTGCGACGGTTCCCGGACATCCACGATGGCGAGATCCTCGCTCCCGACCACCACCAGGTGATCTCCGATCCGTGCCATGCGCCGGGAGTAGGGAATCGGGGAAAAGGACGACAGCAGCACCGGATCTGCGGGACGGTTCAGGTCCACCACCTTCACCCCCGCATTGTCGAGCGCCACGAAGGCCAGTCGGTTGCTGACCAGCAAGTCGGAGGCAGGGCCGCCTAGCGGCATCCGGCCCAGACGTTGCGGATGAAGAATGGTGGGGTTGAACGCTCTGTGAAGTTCTACAGGCGCCACCTCGCGGTTGCCCGGCTGCCGGGCCACCACGGCCACGGCCCCCCGGCCGGTGATCTGCAATCCTTCCGGGCCAATGACCGCCGGCCCGGAGACCACACTCCATTCCACCGGCAGTCCGCTGGATGCCTTCGCCTCGAGCGGGTGCGTTTGGTGGAGTGCCAGGGCGTCTGAAGCCGGCTGGAGCCACTCCAGTTCCTGGGGAATGCGGCGCGTGAGCCGGAGCGGTTCGATGACGCCGTCCGAACCGGCGATCAGAACGCGACCTGCCTCGTGGAGCACCGCCAGCGGTGCGGAGCCGAAGGCCCCATTCCGGAACCAGTCCACATGGCGCCCCAGGATGCGGGGAGACGACGGATTGCGCAGGCTCAGGACTTCGAGCGCTCCGGAGGTGTCTGTGAGCACCAGTTGGTCACCCACTGACCGGAGGTTGGCAATGGTCGATCTCCCGTCGCGAAAGTCGTGATGCCCCAGTTCCTGCACCTTCATGGGATCCCGCACGTCCAGCACGGTCAGACGCCCACCATGGACCATGCCGGCAAGGTGGCCCTCGAGCCGAACGATCCGGTTCGGCCCCCAGCGGGTGAAGCCGCCGATCCAGCGGGGACTGGCGGGATCGGAAATGTCGGCGATCTGAAGCCCGGCGGTGACGTTCAGGTAGAGACGGTTCCCCGCCGGCACAATCTGCGTGACGCCCGATCCTCCGGGGGGATCGAAGGCGACAGAATACCAGGAGAGAAGCTGCATCCGGACCGGATCCCGCACGTCCACCACCGCAAGCCCGAACGGACCGGCGCCGACGAACAGCAGACCGTCCTGCAACGCGAGGCTGGTGGGGGGAATGGGGGTGACGGGAAACGGGAAGTCCAACCAGCCCACGAGCGCCGGTCGCTCGGGATCCCGCAGGTCCGCAGCCTCCAGTCTCCCGAGGCTCGAAAAGGTGTACAGGTGGGTGTCCGAGGCCGCGATTGACTGCACCCGCCCCCGCACCCGGTGGTGCGCGAGTTGGGTGACCGGTCCAGCGGCGGGCACCCGGGTGATCAGAACTCCACCCTGCGTTTCCAACGCCAAGGTCAGGTCTCCGGCCGTGACGAGATCCAGGACCCGGCTGCCGAACTGGAACTCCGGTTCCGGTTCGATGTCCACCCGATAGGCGTTGAACGATCGGATCGCGGAGCCGGGGCTGAAGTCGCCGTTCCCGGGCTGCTCCGCAATCACCACCACGTCGTCCACATTGGTGACCACCAGTTGGTCCCCTTCCAGCACGGCGGGTCCGCTCAGGACCCGAAAGTGCACCGGCAGCCCGCTGGAAGCCTCCGCGCGGCAGGTATGGGGGACGCCCAGGACCAGCACCGACAGGTCGGGGGCGAGCCAGCGGAGGGACTGCGGCGCGGCTGCCAGCATCTGCAGGCAACCCGCCACGACCCAGAACATCAGGACGACAACGCGGGAAGGGATCATCGGGGCGGGATGGGTTTTACGGCGGTGAACGGATCATCGGAACCGTCCGTTGAGCCGCAACGAAAATGGGGCGAGGCGGAGGCGTTCTCCGACCTCTGTGGCATTCTGGAGGACGAGCCGGGTGCCGGACTCCCGCCCGGTCACGCGGGGCGCGAGGCGCGGCGCAGGCGGTCGGAGATTCCGGCCCAGGCGGGCGTGTCCGGAAGCGCCTCGACCAGGATCCAGGCCGCTCCTGCCGCATCGCACAGGTGCAGTTGCGCATACAGGGCGCGCGCGAAGGCCTCGGGATCGTCGGGGATCAGGATGACCTGGGACGGCGGGACGACCTGGGGCATGCGGTGATGGGCGAGGACGAAGGTGGACTCCGGCCGGGCGCCCAGTCGTTGCATCTGGGTGAGCAGCCCGGCGTCATCGCGCCAGGTCAGGACCGCCAGGCGGGCGCGCGGGGCGTAGTGGCGGTCGAGCAATCCAGGGCTGCGCCGGGGCGCGGTGTCATCGGGGCGCTCGGGCTCTGGCGCTCCCCGTCCTCCCGCCGTGCCGCCGGACGCCGCCCGGAGGGCCGGTTCGTCAATCATTCCCGGCCGCAGGATTCGCGGGACGCCGGCGGTGAGGTCCACCACGGTGCTCTCAATCCCCACGTTGCAGTCGCCTCCGTCCACGACCAGCGGCACCTGATCGCCCAGTTGATCCACCACGTGGCGGGCATTGGTCGGGGAGAGACGGTTGGCCAGATTGGCGCTGGGCGCGGCCAGCGGGAAGCCGCAGGCGCGGATGACGCCCTGCATGAAGGGATGCTGTGGCCACCGGATGCCGACCGTCGGCCCGCCGGCGGTCACGATGTCCGGAATGCCGGGCGTGCGGGGCAGGACCAGGGTGAGGGGGCCTGGCCAGAAGGCGGCGGCCAGCCGGTCGGCCAGCGGAGGCCACGCCGAGGCGCAGGCACGGGCCATGTCCGGCGAGGCGACGTGAACGATGATCGGATTGTGCGCCGGACGTCCCTTGATGGCGTAGATCCGGGCCACGGCGGCAGGATCCAGGGCATTGGCCGCCAGCCCGTACACGGTTTCGGTGGGCACCCCGACCACCTCCCCGGCGCGGAGCCGCTCCGCGGCGCGGGACACGGCCGCACGGAGCAGGGCGGGGGTTTCTGTGGACAGGACTTCGACGGGCATGGCGGCAGGCGGGCCTCCCGGAGACGCTCCGGGAAACCGCGGTGGCGCTCAAGGGGCAAGACCCGGCCGGACTACACGCCCAGGGTCTGCTTCACGAAGTCGCGGCTGCGGGCGTGGTTGGCCACCACCGAGCGCGTGATGCGTGTTCCGGGTTCGATGGCCAATTCCACCGTATAGAAGGCGGGCAGGCGGTTGGCCCGGACAAAGGAGGCCACGGCGGCGTAGTCCAGGTCCCCGGTGTCCAGGTCCTCCCACCAGATCTGATCCCGGCTCTGGCGCAGGTGCCAGGACACCACCCGGTCGCCATAGCGGGGCAGGCATTCCGCCGGCGCGATGCCGCCGCGATAGACCCAGTGGACGTCGTAGCAGAATCCCACCAGGTCCCGGGGGCAGTGGGTGAAATTGGAATGGAACTCCTTCGCGCCGTTGGCGAGTTCCGGGGTGTGGTGGTGGATGCCCAGCTTCATGCCCAGCGTTCGCAGTGCCTCGCCGAGCTCCACCAGGGCCTCGGCCTGGATGATCAGCTCGGCGTCGGTCTTGTCGCGTCCGATGGGATCGGGATTCACATTGAGGATGGCGAATCCCGACTTGGCCGCCTCGCGCGCGGCCACCGCGATGCGTTCCGCCGTCTCGCTGGCCTTGCCCAGCACGTGAAACGCCCCGCCCGAATAGAGGCTGACCGGCCGCAGGCCCTTCTTTTTGAGGCGTTCCGCGAAGCGGGCGTTGTGGGACGGATGGGCCACATCCAGGGATCCTTCGGCATAGTCGTATCCGGCATCGCGCAGCGCGGACAGGACCTCGTCGAGGTGCGCCGACAGATCCCGGCCCTCGCGCTCGTAGTACTGTCCCCAGCCGTAGAGCTGGGAGCCGATGAGCGGCGGTTTGAGCCGGGGCGCGATCGTGGTGACGCGGGTCGCGGCGGCGGATTCCGGCAGGCAGGAAAGCATCCCCGATGCGGCGGTGGCGGTGAGGAACTGGCGACGGTTCATGGCGACCTGCAACACCCTACCGAAACATCGTCCGACGTCACGGCCCGGCTTGGGCGTTCACGAAGGGCGGTGTCCTTGGTTCATCCCTCACCCTTCCTCCTTCCTCCTTTCCCAAGGACGGATTCGGGGTCGCCAGCCGCCGGCGACCGGGGCACTGTGTCCCGGTCATGAATTCCCCCTGCCGTCTCCTGCTCGTCTGCGTTGGCCTGCTCCTTCTCCTGCGAGCCCCGGCCCGCGCACAAACCAACGAGTTCTCCAGCGACACGATCTCCATCGGGGTGGTCGTGAGTGACCTGGACCGGTCGCTCCGGTTTTACACCAATGTGATCGGGATGAAGAAAACCGGCGCCTTCACCGTGGATGCCGCCGGGGGAAAGCGGACCGGCCTGACGGGCGGCGTTCCGGTGACCATCTCGGTTCTCCGGTTGGGGGAGGGCAGGAACGCCACGGATTGGAAGCTGATGAGTTTCGGCAAGCCGGCGCCCCATCCGGCGCCCCAGCATCTGCAGGATGACGTCGGGATGCAGTACATCACCCTCAACGTCCGGTCGCTGAAGCCCTTTCTCCAGCGGCTCAAGGAGAACAACATCCCGCTGCTCGGGGAGACGCCCATTCCCATCGGCGGGAACAACCACTTCGTCCTGGTCCGGGATCCGGACGGGGTGTTCGTCGAGCTGATCGGACCTCTGGAGTGACAAAGGGCCTGGAATCGGCCGAAAATTCTAGTTGTCTCACGGACCCAACCATTCCTAGTGTCCCCGCTTGAAGCGCCCTTTCGGGCGCGGATGCGGCTCCCTGCCGCATCCGTGATTGCAGCAAACCAACACGACAGGAGGAACAACATGAAGTTTGATAAATGGACAGTCGGACTGGCCACGGCGGGCGTGGTCAGCCTGGGTTCGGCGGCGGTGGCGGACGAGAGTCCGGTCAACACCCTGCTGAGCGGCACCACCCTCAGCGGCTACGTGGACACCTCGATGATCTACAAGCCCGGGGTGCAGTCGGCGGCCTACCGCTTCGCGAACACCGCTCCTGACACCTGGAACGGGTTCAACTTCAACGTCGTGGATCTCACCATCCAGAAGGCGTTGGACGAGGACAAGTGGAGCGCCGGCTACCGTGCCGACCTCTGGTTCGGTCCCCAGGCGGCCGGTCTGCCCGGTGCCTTCGGCGCCAATGGCACCCTCGGTGACAACTTCGGCGTGAAGCAGGCCTATGTGGCCCTGCGCGCCCCGGTGGGCAATGGTCTCGACTTCAAGGTCGGCCAGATTGACACCATCATCGGCTACGAAGTGCTCGATTCCTACGCGAACCCGACCTTCAGCCGTTCGCTGGGCTTCAACATCGAGCCGTTCTCCCACACGGGCATGACCGCGACCTACCAGGTCGCCGAGTGGCTGAGCGTGGTGGGCGGCGTTGCCGATTCCGCCTTCAACGGGACCAACCAGAAGGAGACCTACAACGGTCAGAACAACGACGGGACCATCACCTCCAACGGTGGTTCCGGAAACGGCACGCTGACGTACATGGGCGCCGTGACCCTGAAGGCTCCCGAGAGCTGGGGTTCCCTGGCCGGTGCCGCGCTTTACGGCGGCATCGTCAGCAATGGTCGCAGCGGATACACCTACACCGATGGCGACTTCGGAATGGGCATCCAGGAGAACTCGCTGAACTACTACGTCGGCGTCTCCGTGCCCACCCCGATCAAGGAGATCACTGTCGGCGCCGCCTGGGATTACCTCAGCGACGGCAACGGCGACGGCACCTGGGCCACCGCGGTGGCCGGATACGTTTCCTGGCAGATCTCCGAGAAGCTCAAGCTGAACACCCGCGCCGAGTGGGCCAAGTCGGACTACAACGCCTGGGCCATCGGACCCGCTCTGGGAGCCACGACCGTCGCCCCCTCCTACACCGGCGATTTCATCTACACCGGCCCCACCGAGCTGTTCGCTGTCACGGCGACCCTCGACTACGCCCTTTGGGCCAATGTCATCACCCGTCTGGAAGTGGTCTGGGATCACGACCTCAACGGCAGCGACATCTTCTCGAGCCAGTATGCGGTGGATGGCGAGTCTGAGGACTACTCCGTCGTGAACGGCCGGAACAACTCCGTGCTGCTGGCGGCGAACATCATCTACAAGTTCTAAGGCGCCCTGCGGCGTTCAACCCCTCCCGGTCTCCGGGAGGGGTTTTTCTTTTGGGGGAGCGTCTCCCGACAAACTTTCGCTTGCGGTTTTGGCGGCGTGCCGGCGTATCGTGGTGAAGACGTCCGCGGCGTTTCAAGGAGCCGCGCGCCGGCGAAATCGAATCCGATGCAACGCATTTCTCGAATCCTGGGCGGACTGCGGCAGGCCGTCCTGTGGTGGATGCTGTCCTTCGCCCTGCAGGCGGCCGACGGCACCGCGCCCGTGATCACCGGCAGCTCCCAGTCGCAGACGGTGAATGCGGGGGGGAATTTCACCCTGACGGTGTCCGCCACCGGCACGGCACCCCTGGCCTATGCCTGGTGGTTTGAAGCGCTGCGGGTGCCCGGGGCCACCAACAGCACCCTGGTGATCACCAACATCAACGCCCTGGCCTCCGGCACCTACCTGGCCGTGGTCACCAACACCTTTGGATCCGCGACTTCCGCGCCCATCGAGCTGACGGTGATCGGCCCGCCGGTGATCCTGGTGGGGCCGACCAACCAGTCGGTGTACACCGGCCAGCCGGCCATCTTCAGCGTCACCGCCTTCAGCCGTCTGACCAACGTCACCTACCAGTGGTTCTTCCAGGGATCGAGCCTGCCCGAGGCCACCAACCAGACCCTCACGCTGGTGAATGTGACCACCAACAATGCCGGCGCCTACGCCGTGCAGGTGAACAACAACAACGGCGGCACCACCAGCGCCGCCGCCCAGTTGACCGTGCTGCCGCTCCCGCCGCCCGCCCTGGCCATGGGGGTGATTCACGGCGAGGAACGGCTGCGTGTGCCGGTCCTCTACACGGCCTATGGCATCGAGGCCAACCTCAGCTT
>JAFLEG010000011.1 GCA_017302195.1 Verrucomicrobiota bacterium | reverse complement strand
GGGCGCCGGCAGACCCTCACCGGCACGGCACTCGACGCGTGGAAGTATCAGCGTTACATGCAGGATTACCTGGCCTGCGTGCAGTCCGTGGATGACAGCATCGGACGCCTGATGGAGGCGCTGGCAGCCCAGGGACTGGCCGGGGACACCGTGGTCTTCTACACCAGCGACCAGGGATTCTTCCTCGGCGATCACGGGATGTACGACAAGCGCTTCATGTACGAGCCGTCGCTGCGCATGCCGCTGCTGGTGCGGTGGCCCCGCCACATCCGCGCCGGTGCCGTGCAGGATGCCCTGGTGATCAACACCGATTTCGCGCCGACCTTCCTCGCGCTGGCCGGGCTGCCGGCACCGGGAGATCTCCAGGGCCGGAGCCTGGTCCCGCTGCTGGAGGGGCAGCGTCCGGCGGATTGGCGCACCAGCTTCTATTATCGCTATTACCACGATCCCGGACACCACAACACCGGCGCGCACTACGGTGTCCGGACGGAAACCCACAAGCTGATCCACTACTGGAAGAAGGATCAGTGGGAGCTGTTTGACCTGGGAACCGATCCCGACGAACTGCGCAACCTGCATGGGGATCCGGCCCATCGCGAGACCGAGGCGCGCCTGAGGGAGGAACTCGCCCGGCTCAAGCGCGAGGTCCAGGACGACGACCAGTTTTCCACCGCCCTGCCGGAGGGTCCGGGAGTGGACGGCCCCTTCCCGGACCGCCCGGTGCGGCCCTGAGGCGCGGGCGGGCGCATTGCCGGATTGCCCAACGGCCCGGCTTTGTCGAAGGCTTTCCGGCGCATGCGCCACGCCCCGATTGACCCGGAACTCTTCGTCGCCAACCGCCGTCGCCTCGCCCAGCGGCTGCCGCCGCGTTCGCTGGCACTGGTCACCGCCAACGACATCTTTCCCACCAATGCCGACGGCACCCTGCGGATCGTGCCGAACTCGGACCTGTTCTACCTGACGGGCGTGGAGCAGGAGGAGAGCGTGCTGCTGCTCTTTCCCGATGCGGACGACGAACGCCAGCGGGAGATCCTCTTCCTGCGCGAGACCAGCGAGCTCATTGCCATCTGGGAGGGGCACAAGCTCACCGCCGAGGAAGCCCGGGCGCGCACCGGCATCCGGCGCATCGAGTGGCTGTCACAACTTCCGTCCCAGTTGCATCGCCTGATCTGCGAGGCGGACCATGTCTTCCTGAACGCCAACGAGCACAAGCGGGCTGACATCGTCGTGGAAACCCGGGAGGCCCGGTTCGCCCGGGACCTGCGGGCACGGTATCCGCTGCACGACTTCCGGCGGCTGGCGCCGCTGATGCACCAACTGCGGGCGGTGAAGTCGCCGACGGAGGTGGCCCTGCTCCAGCAGGCCTGCGATCTGACCCGCCGGGGATTCGAGCGCGTGTGCCGCTTTGTGAAGCCCGGGGTCAACGAGGTGGAGGTGGAGGCGGAGTTCGCGCACGAGTTCATCCGCGGACGCGGCGGCTTCGCCTACAACCCGATCATCGCCTCCGGTGCCAATGCCTGCGTGCTGCACTATCTGGACAACGACCAGCCCTGCCGCGACGGCGAACTGCTGCTGCTGGATGTCGGGGCCAGTTACGCCAACTACAATGCCGACATGACCCGGACCATCCCGGTGAACGGGCGGTTCACGCGGCGCCAGAAGCAGGTGTACGATGCGGTGCTGCGGGTGCTGCGTTCCCAGATCGCCGGGCTGACTCCAGGACGCCGCCTCCGCGACTGGCAGGAGACCTCGGAAGAGGCGGTGGCGCGGGAGTGCGTGGACCTCGGCCTGCTCAAGACGAAGGATCTCAAGGTGAAGCCCGAGGATCCCATGAAGAAGCCGGTGAAGCGCTTCTACATGCACGGTTGCGGGCATCCGCTCGGACTCGACGTCCACGATGTCGGCATCACCACCGAGCCCATCCAGGAGGGCTGGGTCATGACCGTGGAGCCGGCGATCTACATCCGGGAGGAACGGCTGGCGGTGCGGCTGGAGAACGACGTGCTCATCCGATCGGGAGGCAATGTGGATCTGATGGGCGACATCCCGATCGAGACCGGCGATATTGAGGCGCTCATGGCGCGGCGGAAAAAGGGGTGAACCCCGCGGCGGGAGGGCGGGCGTGTCGCCGGCCTGATCCAAGTCCGAGCCCCCGGTTCAACCCCCATCCGGGAGTGGATGACCCACAACGATCGTCCTCTCACGGCGGCCAGGGAGCCGACGGGTTGATCGGGGCGGAGGTGCGCACCTGGATCCAGGGCACGTCGTTCGGACCCCGGGGATTGGCGACGATCTTCTTGGACCGCGTGTCGGCATCCACCCACTTCCGGATCTCGGCGTGGCCGTCCGCAAAGGAGAATCCGCAGGCCCCGTTGTGGTAGTTGGCCGGCAGGTTGCCCCAGAGCTGCTTCCGGTTGACGAAGACCAGGAAGTAGCCGTCATCAATGCCGTCGGGATGCTCATCGAGAAAGACGAAGGCCTCGGACGGCGAGGGACGGACGATGTCTGAGGACTTCCGGAAGGTGAAATGGCTGCGGGCGATCTCCGCGGTGTACCAACTGTCCCCGTTCATGTTTCCGTTCATGGCGATGCTGCGGACCCGCGGGTGGATCCTGCCGCCGAGCCGCACGGTGCTGCGGTCGGCAGGGCACTTGTAGATGCCGAGCGCCTGATTGTAGCTCCACAGCATTCCCTTCGGGGCCATGATCAGGTTGACGTTGGTGGCCTCCTGCGCGGTCTGCAGCCAGCCCTCGATCCAGCCGATCTGCGCCCCGGTTCCGTTGGGCACCAGCCGGTCCCGGTTGTCGTCGGCATACATCGTCCAGGCCAGGTTGAGCTGCTTGAGATTGCTGAGGCAGGCGATGCCCTGGGCCTTGGTCTTGGACTTCGCCAGCGCCGGCAGGAGCATGCCGGCCAGGATGGCGATGATGGCGATGACGACCAGGAGTTCGATCAGCGTGAAGGCCCGTGACGGGAGCGGGTGGAGGCGACGGGAGTTCATGGCGGCAGACGGTGCGTCGTTTTCCAGGATGCAGGTCACGCTGCCGTTGCCGACCGGATAACGCAAGGGTGGTTGCCGGGGTGGTCCGCCCGGAGAGGCCTCACACCTAGGACACGAAGGACGCCAGGGAATCGGAGTCCAGGCTCAGGCGATCCCACCCGTGTGTCCCGTATTCCCGGCAGCGACGACGCCGTCGAGCGTTGGTCCTTTCGAGATTGAGCTGCGTTCTCACCCCAAAAGGTCCCCCCTCTGTGTCCTTCGTGTTCTTCGTGTGAGGCTCTCCCCGATCGGAGGTCACATGCCGCCACCGCCGACCCAGGGCGGCACCGATCACCCCGGGTTCGTTGCGGAATCGTCACCGTGATGCCATGTCGCCGAAACCTGCCCTCCAGAGCGTGCCTCCCGTGAATCGGGTATGTCTGGCATGCGCGGTGGCTTTGGCCTGGTGGGGCGTCCGGGAGAATTCCCGTGCGGCGGAGAATCCGCTGAACGCGGCGCGCGACAGCCTCACGCAATGGGTGCAGACCCAGCAGTTGATCTCCAGGACGCGGACGGAATGGGAGGCGGACCGGGAGATGTTGCAGCAGTCCAAGGCCCTGTTTGAGCGCGAGCTGAAGTCGGTGCAGGACGAGATGGCGAAGCAGAGCACGAACAGCGGCGTCGCGGATGCCGAGCGGCTCAAGCTGGATGCCGAGCTGAAGCGGTCCAATGAGGCGCTGGAGGCCGCCCGGACGCAGGTGGCGGCGATGGAGACCGGGCTGCGTCAGCTCCTCCCGCTGCTCCCGGAACCCGTCCTGGCCGGCGCCCAGCAACTGCTCAACCGGCTGCCGGCGGATCCGGCCAACACCAGGGCCGGCGTGACGGAGCGGGTGCAGACCGTGGTGTCCCTGCTCAACGAGGTGGACAAGTTCAACAACGCCGTGACGGTGTTCACCGAGAAGCGGAAGAACGCCCAGGGCGAGGAGGTCTCGGTGGAGACCGTGTACGCCGGACTTGGGGCCGCCTATTTCGTGAACGAGTCGGGCAACTTCGCCGGCTACGGACAGGCGGGGGATCAGGGCTGGATCTGGACCGTGGATCCGGCGCTGGCCCCGGAGGTCCGCGAACTCATCCGCATCTACCGCAACGAACGCACCGCCCGATTCGTGCCCCTTCCGGTCGCCATCCGATGATCCCTACTTCCCACCGTTCACGCCCACTTTCTCCCCGCCGCCGAATGCTTCGTCCCTTTCTTCCCTCCAGTGCCTCGGGCCTGATGCTGGCCCTTGGCATGGCCCTGATCCCGGGAACTGCCGCCGGCCAGGATCTTTCCCAGGTGGCGACCCAGGCCTCCGACGATCTCAAGCAGGCCCTCGCCGAACTGGCCGCGGTCCGCCAGCAGGTCGAGTCCGAGCGCCTGCCGGTGGCGCGCGAACTGAGCGAATTGGAACAGAAGCTGGCCGATCAGCGGGTGGAACTCGGCAAGGCCCAGCGGTTCCAGGAGAACCAACTGGTCGAGCTCAACGCCCTGAAGGCCGAGGCCAAAAGGCGGGCGGACGAGGTCGGGTTCGTGGATTCACTGCTCAGCGAGTACACCCGGTCCTTCCGGTCACGGCTCCACTTCGTCGAGGAGCCGAGTTATCTGGCGGTGTTCCAGGAGGTGGACAAGGCGGCGGTGGCGCCGGATCTGACGCCTGCCGAGCGGCTCAACCGGCGCTTTGTCATCCTCAAGACGGCGATGGAGCGTGGCCACCAGACCCTCGGGGGCGAGATCATCGAGGGACGGGCCCTGGATCGTCAGGGGCGGGTGCAGCAGGGGAAGATCGCGCTCATCGGTCCGATCGCCATGTTCGCCGATACGGCCGGAACCAGCGCCGGCATGCTCCAGCAGGAGCTGAACAAGGCGGATCCCACCGTGGTGGCGGTGAACCCGGAGATCGAGGCCGCCACCCGGGAACTGATCACCACCGGCAAGGGCCGGCTGGCGATGGACCCCACGCTGGGAAATGCCTTCAAGCTGAGCGCCATGAAGCAGAGCTTCTGGGAGACCATCCAGCACGGCGGCTGGGTGATGGCCCCGCTGATCCTGCTGGGCACGGCGTCCTGGCTGACCGCGGTCTTCAAGTGGTTCCAGCTTTCCCGCGTCCGGCTGGCCACCGAGAAGGATCTCCAGAAGGTCCTGACCCATGTGAACGACGGGGAGAAGCCCAAGGCGATCGCCCACGCCCAGGGCATTCCGGGTCCGGTGGGCGGCCTGCTCGCCACCGCGGTCGAGCACTCCGACGAAAAGAAGGAGTATATCGAGGAGGTCCTGTACGAGCGGATTCTGGCCGCCCGCACCCGGCTGGAGCGCGGCCTGCCCTTCCTGGCCCTGACGGCCACCACCGGGCCGCTGCTCGGCCTGCTGGGCACGGTCATGGGCATGATCGCGCTGTTCAAGCTGATCTCCAGCTTCGGCAGCGGCGACCCCCGCGTGCTGGCATCGGGCATCTCGGAGGCCCTGATTGCCACCGCGTCGGGCATGATCGTGGCGATTCCCGCCCTGCTGCTGCACGCCTTCCTGACCCGCAAGGCCAAGGCCATCGTGGGCAGCATGGAGCAGACTTCGGTCGGCTTCATCAACGGCCTGCCCGAGGTTGAGCGGCTTCCCTTTGCCTGAATCGTCCCACCTCCCGCACTCATGAACACGACGTTTCAAGAAATGGTGCACGCCTGGTCCACGGGCGGCTGGGTGATGCCCGCTCTGGCGCTGCTCGGACTGGTCATCTACGCCAATGCCGCCCACCTGCTGTACACCCTGCGCTATCGCGGACTGACCCGCGCCTCGGATCCGGACGTGCGGCTGTGGGTCGCGACCCCGGCCAAGGCCCCCCGGAAGCTGCGCGAGCTGATCCGCTACACCCAGGACGAGGTGAGCAGCATTCCGGACATCGAGGGACGCTTCCGCGAGGTCGAGACCTCCATGATCAGCGATGTGGACCGGCGCATCACCTTCCTGAACGTGCTCGTGGTGGGCGCGCCGCTCTTCGGTCTGCTGGGCACCGTTCTGGGAATGCTGCTGACCTTCAAGGCCATCGGCATCGGTGGCGGCTCGGCCTCGGAGATCGTCTCCAAGGGCATCAGCGAGGCGCTGGTGGCCACCCAGACCGGCATGATGGTGGCGATTCCCGGCCTGGTGGTCGCCTACATGGCCAAGCGCCAGCGCAATGAACTGGTGGCCTTCCTGGCCCGGCTGGAGTGCATCACCCTGCGGCACTTTCGTCCGCAGTTCCACGGCATGACCCGTGTCTTCGTCCGGCCGGGCGGTCCGCGTCCGAACCCGGCGCCGCCGCCGTCCGCCATCGCCCCGGCACCCGTGCCGTCCGCCGCTCCCCAACAGCTCCCCGCATGAGATTCCGACGCAACGTGGCCGAGGCCGAGGAGCCGATCGAGCTGAACCTGATTCCGCTCATTGATGTCATCATGTTCCTCCTGATCTTCTTCATCTCCACCACCAGCTTCATCGAGGAGCCGGGGGTGCAGGTGGACAAGCCGCAGGCGGCCAGCGCGAAGCTGCTGGAGAAGAACAGCATCATCTTCGCGGTCACCAGCGACGGGAAGATCGCCTATGGCGGCAAGGAGATCGGCCTGGGCGGGGTGCGTCCGACCGTGAAGCGGCTGTGCGCCAAGGAGCCGCTCCCGGTGGTCATCCAGGGGGATGAGAATTCCCGGTCCGGTGTGCTCATCCGGGTGATTGACGAAGCCAAGCTGGGGGGCGCGAAGGACGTCAGCCTCGCCACCGGCAAGAGCTAGCCGGCGCACGTTCCCATGCGAAAGGTCTATCAAGGGTCCAGTTCGCAGGCCGGCCTCTGGATCTCCGGCCTGTGCGCCGTTGCCGGCACGGCCGCGATCTTCATGGTGCTGCCCTTCACCCATGTGGTGGCCCGCCCCGACCGACATCTGGAACTGCGCAAGACCAGCGCCACCGATCTGCCGCCGCCGGTGGAAGAGGAGCCCCCGCCGCCCCAGCAGCAGGAGCAGGCCCAGGAGGAAGTGCCGCCGCCGCCCACCATGGACGATGCGCCGCAGCAGGTCCCGCTGATGGCCGATCTCGATGTGGCGGTGGGCGGGGGCGGATTTCTGCCCGGTTTCATGGCGTCCGGACAGGGCGGCCCCGCCGACCAGGCCGAGGCCGTCGCGGAGACCTTCAGCGCCGCGGAGCTGGAGGAGCGTCCGCAGGCCGTCGCCCGGACCGATCCCGCCTATCCCAACGAGATGCGCAAGGCCCGGGTCGAGGGGGCGGTGACCCTGGCGCTGGTGGTGGACGAGTCCGGACGCGTCGAGGAGGCGCGGATCGAGAAGTCCTCCCACCCCGATTTTGAGAAGCCCGCGCTGGAGGCGATCCGCAAGTGGCGGTTCCGTCCCGGCATGAAGGACGGACAGGCGGTGCGCGCCTACCTGATGCAGACCTTCCGGTTCCGTCCGCCCGCCAGTTGATCGCCAGTGCTCCCGGAAAGCCCCTGATTCCCTGACCCGATTTTCCATGCTCCGTCCCCTCACACTGCTCTCCCTGGCGCTGCTGGCCGCCGGCCGCATGGCGGCTGCTGACGCGGCCTCGGCCGCCGCGCCCCCGCCCCGGCCCTTCGCGCCGGCACCCGAGGATCATCCGCTCGCCGCGGCCTGGAATGACCCCGATTTCCAGAAACGGCTGCTGGGCAGCTACGGCATGAAGCCGGATGTGGAGCCCCGCATGACTCCGGAGGAGCAGGCGTTCTACCGGGACAAGGTGGTGCCGGCCCTCCGCGGGGACCCGAAGGAGGCGCTGCAACTGCTCCAGGGCCGCGCGAAGCCCGGCGCCACCGCGCAGTTCGACTTCGCGATGGGCAATGTCCATTTCCAGAACGACGACCTCACCAACGCCATCAAGTCGTTCGAGACGGCCATCGAGAAGTTCCCGGATTTCCTGCGCGCGCAGAAGAATCTGGGATTCGCCTACCTCCGCACCGGCCAACTGGATCAGGCGGTGAAGCCATTGACCCGCACCGCGTCCCTGGGCGGCGGCGACGGCAAGCTCTTCGGGTTCCTCGGATACTGTTACTCCAATCTCGGACGCCACGCTGCCGCGCAGGGCGCCTACCAGCAGGCGCTGCTCTTCGAACCGGACAACACCGACTTCAAGCTGGGCCTGATCAAGAGCGCCATTGCGCTGGGAAACTATGACCATGCCCTGGCGCTGCTGGACGAATTGATCCAGGTGCAGCCCGACAAGGACAGCCTCTGGACCCTTCAGGCCAATGTGCATGTGCAGAAGGGGCAGCCGGACAGGGCGGCGGTCTCGCTGGAGATGCTGCGGCGTCTGGGCCAGGCCAAGCCGCCGCAATTGCTGCTCCTGGGGGATCTGTACCTGAACCAGGATGCCCGGGATCTCGCGCTGGCGGCCTACATCGAGGGCGTGGAGAAGGGGGCGGGCGAGAACCTGGGCAAGGCGCTTCGGGCGGCGGACATCCTGGCGTCGCGCGGCGCCTGGAAGGAGTCGGGCGACCTGCTGAACCGGATCAAGACGGCGGCCGGCGCCCAGTTGACCGGTGCCGACGAGCTGAAGTGGCTCAAGCTTTCGGCCAAGGTGGCCATGGGCGCCGGGGACGGCGCCCGGGCGATCCAGGTGCTGGAGGAGGTGACACAGAGGAATCCGCTCGATGCCGAGGCCCTGCTGATGGCCGGGGATTACTACTCCAAGAACGGACAGCCGGAGAAGGCGCAGTTCCGTTACGAGACCGCCGGCAAGATTTCCGGATTTGAGGCCGATGCGCTGGTGAAGCAGGCCCAGCTCCTGGTCAGCAGCCGCAAGTACGACTCTGCCATCGAGCTGCTGCGCAAGGCCCAGAAGGTCAAGCCGCGCGACAACGTACAGCGCTACCTGGAACGTGTGGAGCAGGTGGCCCGCAATGCCGGACGCCGCTCCTGAGTGAGACGGCACCCCTTTCCCTATCCCTCCGTGGTTCCCGACTTCTCCCATCGAAGCCGGGCGGGGCAGCACCCCGCCGCCGTGCGTTCTGTTTTGGTCAGGTTCCCGGTGCTGCTGTGGCTTCTGGCCCTGGCGGCGCTGCTGCCCGCACGGGGACAGGAGTCCGGGAGTCTGTCCGGACTGGTCGTGAACTCCTGGGATGGCCGCCCGCTCTCAGGGGTGATTGTCACCGTCCGCGGGACCATCCTCGCCGCCACCACCGACGGCTCGGGACGCTACCGGCTGGAGGGGGTGCCGGCAGGGGATCACACGGCGCGTTTCAGCAAGCCGGGATTTGCCTCCACCACGGTCAGCGGCGTGCGGGTGGCGCCCGGATTGGCCAGCACGCTGGATGGCTCGCTGCGTCCCGAGTTCTTCGAACTGGAAGAATACGAGGTCACCGCCGAACAGTTCCAGGAGCAGAGCATCGAGATCCTGGAGCAGCGGCAGGCCTCCACCTCCTTTCTGGACGCGATCAGCTCGGAGCAGTTCCGCCGATTGGGGGTGACCGACGCCGCCCAGGTAATTGCCAAGCTGCCCGGCACCACTGTGGTGGAGGGCAAGTTCGCGGTGATCCGCGGCCTGAGCGACCGCTACAACATCACCCAGCTCAACGGGGCGCAGATTCCCACCGCGGATCCCTACCGGGTGGGCGCGCCGCTGGACATCATTCCCGCGGCCATGATCCAGGAAGTGTCGGTCAGCAAGACCTTCACGCCGGACCTGCCGGGCGGCTTCGCCGGCGGCCTGGCCAACCTCAAGACCCGGTCGTTCCCGGACAAGTTCATCCTGAACTTCGAGGTGGGGATGGAGTACAACACCCAGTCCACCCTGAACTCCGAGTTCCTCTCCTATCCGGGCAGCCCCAATGATTGGGCGGGTTTTGGAACGAAGACCCGCGCCCTGCCCTCCCAGCTCCAAGGGCAGACGGGTTCCACCCTGCAGCCCCCGCGCAATGCGCGTCCGGGCGAGACCCCGGCCATCGCCCAGGAGCGGGCCGACCAGGCCAACAAGGTGCAGTCGGCGCTCCAGTCGTTTCAGGACAACACCTTTGGCGGCACCCCGGAGACGCCGCCGCCCAACTACGGCGGGACCTTCTCGGTGGGGGACACCCTGGACCTCAACGGACACGACTTCGGCTACTTCGTCAGCGGCGTGTACCGCCGGCGCTGGTTCTTCTACGACGACGGCATCCAGAACCGGTACCGCTACACGCGGGATGGCGTGGTGCCCCTGCGGGAATGGACCGACAGCCGGAGCCTGATGGAGGTGCTCTGGGCCAGTGTGGTGAACGTGGCCTATGAGATCGTGCCCGAGGAGCACACCCTGAGCTTCACCTTCTACTGGAACCAGAGCGGCGAAGATCTCACCCGCCTGCAGCAGGGCACGGTGGAAAACGTGGAGCAGGTGGTGGATTCCAACCTGCTCCAGTGGACCCAGCGGCAGATCCATGCCTTCCAGATCCAGGGCACCGACCGGTTCGAGCACCTGCACGACATGGAGACCGACTGGCTGATCTCCATGGCCAACACCTCGCAGGACGAACCCGACGTGCGCATGTTCAACTACGCGCACCAGCCGGACGGCACCGGGGCGATCTTCAGCAATTCGCTGCCGGAGCCCATCTTCCCCACCCGGTTCTACCGCGACATCCTCGAGGACAGCATCTGGGCCTCGCTGAACAACAAGGTGCCGTTCCGGAACTGGACCGAGAACGACGGGTTCGTGAAGTTTGGCGGCGGGTTTGTCGGCGCGGAGCGTCAGTTCAACGAGCAGACGATCGTGTACGACGGCGGTCCGCAGTTTGTGTCCGGGTGGTCCGGTCCGGACATCATCGGCACCCCCAACAACTACCTCACCCCGGGCAGCCTCACCTACACCACCTCCACCAATAACAACGGGATCAACTACTCCTTCCAGCGCGAGTTCTTCCCGGCGGTGGGCACCAGCTTTTACAGCGGCCAGCAGCAGATCCCGGCCGGCTATGCGATGACCGAGCTGCCGCTGACCGACGGGTTCAAGCTGATCACCGGCGCCCGACTGGAGAGCACCTACCTGTCGGTGGTCGGTGGCACGCCCAGCCGGATCACCAATTCACTGATCAACCAGTTGGACGTCATGCCGTCGGTGAGCGGCGTGTATCAGATCGTCACCAACATGAATCTGCGGGCTGCGTTCAGCCAGACGGTGGCGCGCCCCACCTTCCGCGAGATCGCGCCGTACCGGTCCTATGACCCCACCGGGAATGAAATCATCGAGGGCAATCCCAACCTGGTGATGACGGACATCAGCAACTACGACGTCCGGTGGGAATACTTCCCCCGGCCGGGGACGGTCTTTTCGGTCAGCGGATTCTACAAGCACCTGCAGAATCCGATCGAGAAGGTGGCGGTGACCTTCGGCGGCGGCGTGGTGACCTTCGAAAACCGCAAGGAGGCCAACCTGTACGGCGTCGAACTGGAGGCCAACACCCGGCTCGACTTTCTGGACGACGCGCTCGACGAGTTCTCCGTGGGATTCAACTTCGCCTACATCAAGTCCGTGGTGGAATGGACACCCACCGAACTCGCGAACAAGCAGGTGCTCTTCCCCGACACCTCCCCCACCCGGCCGCTGTATGACCAGTCCCCGTGGATCGTGAATTTCGACCTCAGTTGGGACCACAAGCAGACCGGCACCACCGCCACGGTGTCCCTGGGCGCCGCCGGTCCCTTCATCTTCCTGGTGGATCGCGCCGGTCCCGACATCTACGAGTATCCGCCCACCCAGTTGAATTTCGTGGTCACCCAGCGGCTCTCCGACCACTGGAAGCTGCGCCTGAGCTGCCGGAACCTGCTGAATCCCGAATTCCTGCGCACCTACGGACCGAACGCCAGCGATCCGACCTATTCGCAGAACACCCTGGGATCCACGATCGCGCTGATCCTCAACTACGAGTACTGAGCCGGCCTGCGGCCGGAGTTTTCAGTTTCAAGTTTTCAGTGTTCAGTAGAGGCAGGAGAAGGGCCTTCACTGCCCCACTTCATCACTCTGCCCTCATCGTTCCCACTTCAACCGCTCACGCCCTCTCCATGTACTTCCGGGTGCGGGTGTCCACCTTGATCTTCTCGCCCTCCTTGATGAACAGGGGGGCCTGCATGGTGACGCCCGTCTCGAGTTCGATGCTCTGCTGGACGTTGTTGGCGGAATCGCCGCGCACGCCGCCCTCCACCTTGGTCACCTTGAGCACGACGCTCGGCGGGATCTCGACCTGGACCGCCTTGTCCTCGATGAAGGTCACGGTCACCGTGCCGTTCTCGACCAGGAAGTCCTTGGCGTCGCCGACCAGGTCATCGGCGATGGTGACCTCCTCGAAGGTGTCGGGGTCGGAAAACACGAAGTCGTCGCCCGACTTGTAGCTGAAATCCATCTTCCGGCTGTTGAGCGCGACGGTCTCAATCTTTTCGTAGGAGGTGAACCGGACATCCATGGACCGGCCCGAGCGGATGCTGCGGAGGATGGCCTGGACGAAGGCCCGGAGATTGCCGGGCGTGCGGTGGGTGACCTCGAGGACCACGCACACGTCGTTGTTGTAGAGGATCGCCTGACCCTTGCGGAGTTCGTTCGCGTTGACAGCCATAAGCCTGAAAAGCCAATCCGCCGGCGTCTCCGGCGGAAGGGAACGCGGACGTTACCGGGCAAGCATTTGATGGCAAGTCCCCAGATGGGGTCGGATCACTCCCTGGACTTCCGCTGCGCCCATTTCTGGCCCCGGGAGAGGGCGGCGAGGGTTTCCTTCAACCGGCGTTCCCGGGTCTCTGGCCGCTTCGCTGTGGACAGCCAGACCAGGTACTCACGCTGGCAGGTGGGCGCGAGGCGGCGGAAGTTTTCCGCGGCGATCCGGTGTCGGCGCTCGTCGAGGGCGCGCTGGAAGAAGTCGGGCACCGGCCAGGGCCTGCGTTTGACCTTGGGCACCGGCGGGATCTCCGGATCGGCATCCAGCGCGACCGCGGCATGCAGCAGACGGCGCAGTGCTTCGCGCTGGAATCCGTCCAGGGTGGTGAGGACGATGGAACGGATATGGGTGTTGTTCTCGCCCCCCTCATTGAACAGCCGGGCGGAGTCTCCAAGTTCGGTACCGCGGAAGAAGGCGATGCCGAGGTGATGTTTGCAGGCGCTGAGGCCACAAACCAGCTTACGGCCCGAGAAGCAGAGCATGTTCCACTTGATCGCCTCGGTCAGGTCCGGCTCCCAGGTGAGAATCCACTCCCGGACCTGCTCCGCCATCGGCCAGGAGAACTCGGGACAGGTCTCGATCCACTCCAGCGGATCCCGGGTGCGGGCGCGTGAACAGTCCATGTGAGTAAGGGTTTGGGAGAATTCAGATTGGCGCCAGGAGCGGGCCGTGATGACTGAGGCCGGACGCGGCGAATCCGGCGGCCATGGACTGGAGGTTGGCGCCATGGATGTGGACGCCGATCCGCGCGGCGTGGCCGTCCAGGATCCGCCGGACGGCGGTGACACAGGTCCAGGCGCCGACGGCAGCCAGCCCGTCGCCCAGGGCCCCCAGACTTCCGTGAAGGGTGGCCTCGGGCGGTTCTGCCAAGGGAGGTGATTGCAGCCAGGACGCCTCCAGGAATTCGGCGGGGCATTGACCACGGACTCGTTCGGCGGCGGCAGCCTGAGTGCGGCGGTGGGTGTAGAGCTCGGGATCGGTGATGAACCGCAGTTCCACCGGAGAAGGGTCGCGGCTCAGGCAGAGCGCGCCGGCGCCTTCAGCGGTGGGAGTCTGCGGATCAAAGAGGCGATGAGCTTCAGCCGAGCTCCAGTCCGCCTCCTCCGCGGCAACCACCAAGCAGCGGTCCACGGCGCCCCGCACCAGCCAGTCCGCGGCCACGGCCAGTCCGGAAAGGAATCCGGTCTGATCGGCGACCAGCGTATCGCAGGGTCCCGTGAGCCCGAAGACCGCCGCCAGGTGGGATGCCGGGGCGTTGAAGACCGTCTCGGGAAACAGCAGCGGACTGGCCGTGGAAGGCTGTGCCAGGACCTCGGCGTAGAACCGCCTGGAATAGGTCACGCTCCCACCCATCACCGTGCAGACCACTCCCCATCGGCTGCGGTCGGATCCCTGGAATCCGGCGGCATCCAGCGCCTCCCGGGCGGCCGCACAGGCGAACTGGGAGATCAGGCTCGAGCGGCGCAGCCGGGGATGCGCCAGCACCGCCGGACGGCTCGGTGGAGGCGGCACCCGGCGGACCTCCAGGAGGCTGCCGGCGGGATTCTCCAGCGGGGTCACCGGCAGGGTATTGCCCTGAGCGACTGCCGACTTCAGCGCTCCGGCGCCCCATCCGGCGGGGGACACCGCGCCGCAGCCCTGGACGAAGAGGCGTGTGGATTCCGGGGAATTCATCGCCTCAGGACCATGCTGGCATTGGCGCCGCCAAAGCCGAAGGAGTTGGTCAGGACGCAGCGCACCGCCCGATCTTCCGGCGCCTGGACCACCGGGAAATGGCAGGCGGGGTCCAGGGGCCCGGCCTCCCACTGGGGCGGCAGCCATCCGCCCTGAAGTGCCATCAGGCAGACCACGGCCTCCACGGCGCCCGCGGCGCCCAGGAGGTGTCCGATGGACGCCTTGGTCGAGCTCACGCGCACGGCGCCCACGGCGTCGCCCGCCCAGGACGCAATCGCGGCGGCTTCGGCGGCATCGTTCAGAGGGGTGCCCGTGCCGTGGGCGTTGAGATAGTCCACGTCCCGGGCGGTGATTCCGGCCTGGCGGCAGGCGGCGTTCATGCTGGCCAGGGCGGCGAGGCCTTCGGGGTGTGGCTGGGTGAGATGATGGACATCGGTCGCGGCACCGTATCCCGCCACTTCCCCAAGAATCATGGCGCCCCGGGCGCGGGCGGCATCCAGGGACTCCAGGCACACCATGGCGGCGCCTTCGCCCAGGGCGAGTCCGTCGCGTCCGGCGGCAAAGGGCCGGCAGGAGGTCGGGGACAGCGCCTGGAGGGCGTCGAATCCGGCGAACACCAACTGCGACAGGGCATCGTAGCCGCCGGCCAGCACGCGGGATGCCCGTCCGGACCGCACCTGTTCGAACCCGTGTCCGATGGCGTTGGCTCCGGACGCACAGGCGTTGGCAATGACCAGGGCCGGACCTTCGATGCCCAGGGCATCGGCCAGGTCCAGCGCCTGGCGTTGGGGCTGATAGTGGGTGACCCGGGTCGCCTGCTGTCGGCGGTCGGGCTTTGGGGCAGTCGCCTGCCGGTAGAAGTCCTCCCCGAGCATCATGCCGGCGCTGGTGGTGCCCAGGACCTGAGGAATGGGATCCCCATCCGGGGTCCAGCCCGCCTGCTGCCAGGCTTCCAATGCGGCCAGCAGCAGCATTCGGCTGGCACGGTCGAGACGGGATTCCTGGCGCGGGGTGAGGCGGCTCCGGGGCAGCCGCCCGGGAAGGTCCACTTCGGCGGCCCGTCCAGTGCGCTGTCGGGTCACATCGAACAACGTGACCGGGCGAATGGCGCACCGTCCGGACCGGAATCCTTCGGCATTGGCACTCCAGCCGATACCCAGGGCCGTCACGATGCCCGCCCCGGTGACCACCACCCGCCGGGGCTGAGCCGGAGGACGGGGGGTGGGAAACAGCATTGCGGCGTCAGCCTTGGGGTGGAGTCCAATCTGGTCAATGACCTGAACCCGGAGTACCTCCCGACGCGGGCACTCCACCACCGGCGTTCCGGGGTGCCAAAGGGGCGGGTCCGCCGGTTTCCCCGGGGTGCTACCAGGGGCTGATCCGGCAGGCCAATCCGGCAATTTCCACTCCGGGGAGCGGTCGTGACAGACCGGCTGGAGGTAACCCCGCCGGCCACGCCAGGATTTTTTCCTCACCGTCTTTGAACGTCCGGGGGGCTGGGAGCGTCCACCCCTGCGAGATGGTTCAACCGGCGGCCTTCAAGTGTTGGCAGAGGGATCTTGCTGCGGCAGTGGGGGCCCGCCGGATGTTGTTGGTGCTGCCGCAGAACTGAGCGCGCTGGTGGGCGCGTCAAGGATCCCATCACCCGGGAGGGCCGGTCTTCGGACCGGCCCTCCTCGTTTTCGGCCCCTGGACCCCCGCGATTTTGACTCCCCTACGGCGCGGGGACTCCCCTAACCTCTCCCGGCTAGGGTGGCGGCCCTCCCCGTCACCCCGGCATGCATCGTTCCACTGATACCGCCCCACCCATTTCATGAGCGTCCTCGTCGTCGGCACCACCGCCCTGGATTCCATCAGCACCCCCAAAGGCAGCAATCCCCGTCTCCTGGGCGGCTCCGCCAGCCATGCCGCGGTGGCGGCCAGCTTCTTTTCGCCGGTCCACCTGGTGGGGGTCGTGGGGGATGACTTCCCGACCCGCTATCTGGACCTGTTTTCTTCGCGGGGCATCCATCTCGCCGGACTCGAACGCGTGAAGGGCGGCCAGACCTTCCACTGGCACGGCGAGTACGAGGTCAACATGAACAACCGCCGGACCCTCAATACGGTCCTGGGGGTCATCGAGCACTGGTCCCCCAAGCTGCCCGGCGCCTACGAGACCGCTCCCTACGTGTTGCTGGCCAACATCGCCCCTGGCATCCAGCACGCGGTGGTGGACCAGCTCACGCGTCCAAAGTTCGTGATCGCCGACACCATGGACCTCTGGCTCAACGTGGCCCTGAAGGACCTGCTGCGGCTGCTCAAGCGGGTGGACTGCCTGGTGCTCAATGACGGGGAGGCGCGCCAGTTGACGCAGGATGACAACGTGGTGTCGGCGCTGCACCGGATCCATCGCCTGGGTCCCAAATACGTCATCATCAAGAAGGGGGAGCATGGATCCCTGCTCTCGGGTCCGGACGGCCTGTTCGTCGCCCCGGCCTATCCCTTGAAGAAGGTCGTGGATCCCACCGGGGCGGGGGATTCCTTCGTCGGCGGGCTGCTTGGCTACATGGCCGCCCAGAAGTCGGGATCGCCGGCCAGCCATCTGCGACGGGGCATGATCCACGGCGCGGTGGTGGCGTCCTTCTGCTGCGAGGGCTTCGGACTCAAGCGCACCATCCAGGCCACGCGAGCCGACATCACCCGCCGGGTCCGCGAGCTGGAGAAGCTGGCCCGGTTCTGATCGCGCCCGATGACGATCTCCGTCGTCATCCCCACGCTCAACGAGGCGGAGGAACTGCCCGCCACCCTGGGGCATGTCGGGAGGATTCCCGAGGTCTCCGAGGTCCTGGTCAGCGACGGCGGCAGCACCGATGGCACGCCAGGCCTCGCCCGGGACGCCGGAGCCCGGGTGATCAGCGGCCCCTCCGGACGCGGCGGACAACTCCGTCGCGGTGCGGCCGAGTCCGTGGGCGACGTGGTGTTGCTCCTGCACGCCGACACCTGGCTGCCGCCGGAGGCCGGCGCTGCCATCCGTCAGGTGCTTGCCTCACCGGGTGTCGTCGGTGGCGCCTTTGAAAAAGCCTTCCGCAACCCGCCATGGATGACCCGCGGTTCCCGGCTGCGATGCCGGTTTCGGATGCGGTGGCTGCAGTTTGCCTACGGCGATCAGGCGATCTTCGTCCGACGCGAGGTGCTGGTGGCGTGTGGCGGTGTGCCCGACGTGCCCCTGATGGAGGAGCACCTGCTCTGCGCGGCGCTGCGCCCCCATGGCCGGCTCGCGCTGGCCCGGGCCGCGGTCTCCACCTCCGCCCGCCGCTTCCGCCGCCGGGGTCCGCTGCGCACCTACCTGCTCATGGGCCTGATCAACCTGCGCTGGCACCTGGGCGCCTCCCCGGAAAGCCTCAGCAAGACCTACCAGGGGGGGTGGTGACACAGGACGGTGAGCAAGGAGGGTGA
The DNA here is from genome assembly GCA_017302195.1 of Verrucomicrobiota bacterium. Taxonomy (GTDB): domain Bacteria; phylum Verrucomicrobiota; class Verrucomicrobiia; order Limisphaerales; family UBA9464; genus UBA9464. The sequence continues at coordinate 108 of JAFLEG010000011.1, read as the reverse complement.
AGTGAGGTTGGGGTAGAGCGGGTTAGGGCGATTGTGGTGGCGCCCGGGCTTGGGGTCTGATGGAGTTTGGTCATGGCAGTGCACCTGGCGAACACGGAGGGCGGTTGT